>JBKJJG010000037.1:0-1321 GCA_046598155.1 bacterium
CGACTGGGCGATTCTATGCGAGGTTGGCCGCCGCCTGGGCCGCCGGCTCCGCCGCCCTCTGCGCTGGGAATACGGTTCGGCGGCCGAGGTCATGCGCGAGGTCGCCGCGCTATGCTCGATCTTCGGCGGCATCACCCACGAGCGGCTGGAAACCGTGGGGCTGCAGTGGCCGTGCCCGTCCCCCGAGCACCCCGGGACCCTGTTCCTGCATGCGGAGCAGTTCTCGCGGGGCAGGGGGCGGTTCCACGCGACCTCTCCGGCTCCCCCGTTCGAGCCCACCGATGACGCCTACCCGCTGGTGCTTTCCACCGGTCGAATCCTGTACCATTACAACGGCGGGCCCATGACGCGCAGGGCCGCGCCCCTGGACTGGCGCGAGCCGAGGGCCTACGCTGAGATCCACCCTGAGGATGCCGCGCGCGCGGGAGTGCGCGACGGCCAGGCGTGCCTGATCAGCAGCAGGCGCGGCAGTATCCGCGTCCAGGCCCGAGTGGGGGATGTCGTGCCCGCGGGGATGATCTACGTGCCGTTCCACTTCCGTGAGGCCGCGGCCAACCTGCTCACCCATGCAGACCGGCTGGACGCCGGCGCCAAGACACCAGAGTACAAGTTCGCGGCGGTGCGCCTGGAACGGCTGCGGGCCGAGCGCGCGGGCGCTGCCGGAGGGCCGAATCCGCCGCCCGAGTAGGCCAAACGCATGCGACTGCACCTTAAGATCTCCCTGTGGACGGTCGCCATCATCGTGGTGGTCGGCGGGGTTTCGGTTTACGCCCTCTACGCGTTCCAGCACCGCGCCTCAATCCAGCAGTTTGAGGTGATGGCGCACACGCTCAAGACGACCATCCTCAACAGTCTAGAGATCACGATGGTGCGCAACAATCAGGAAGAGATGCGCGAGATCATCCGCCTGATTAAGCGCGAAGAGATGATCCGCGACGTGACCATTTACTCACGTGACGGCCGCGTGTGGGCCTCGTCAGGAGTGCGGACCGGGGTGCCTGCGCGGGAGGCCACGGCGTTCCAGAAGGCGGCCGGCGGCCAGACGCGCCTGACCGTGGAGGACCAGGGCGCGGGCGAGCTTGTTGTGCTCACGCCGGTCTTCAACAAGCAGGCGTGCCACGCCTGTCACGTGGCCGATCCGCCGGTCCTGGGCGTGATCAGCGTTTCGCTCTGGACGGTGCCGATCGCCAGCCACCTGCGCCGCAGCGCCCAACTGCTGGCCGGCGTGGTGGCCTTCACCTTCTTGCTGGCACTGGGCACCTTGAGCCTGCTTCTGGGCCAGCTCGTGCTGGACCCCCTCGCCGCGATGGTCACCGTGGTG
>JBKJJG010000055.1:0-3642 GCA_046598155.1 bacterium
CTGCAGGCCCCCGCGCTCCAGCCGCTCGTGGCTGATGCCGGCATAGATCGGGCAGAGGGCGCCGATCTCACGGAAGATCTCGGCCGGCGAGCCGTAGTCCCAGCGCAGCGGGCGTCGGAGCGCTCGACCCAGCCGGCGGCCGACCTCGCAGAGGATCGCCCAGTCGGGCCGCGCCTCGCCCGGCAGCGGGGCGACTGGGCGGACGAGCTGCATCCGCCGCTCGGTGTTGGAGAAGGTGCCGCTCTTCTCGGCGAACGAGGCGGCGGGCAGCACCACGTGGGCCAGTTGGGCGGTCTCGGTCAGGAAGATCTCCTGGACCACCAGGAACTCGAGCGACCGCAGCGCCCGCTCCACGAGGGTCGCGTCGGGGTTCGTCATCATGAGGTTCTCGCCCATGATGTACATGGCCCGGATGCGCCCATCGGCCGCCTCGCGGATCATCTCAATGAGGGTCAGGCCGGGAGATTCGGGCATCGCCAGCGTCCGGCCGGCCGGCGACCGACGGTCGGCCCACGCCCGCGCGAACTTCGCGCGCACCGCGGGGTCGGCGGCGTGCTGGTAGCCGGGGTAGACGTTGGGCAGCGATCCCATGTCGCACCCGCCCTGGACGTTGACCTGCCCGCGCAGCGGGTTGACGCCGGTCGAGGGGCGGCCGATCTGCCCGGCGACCATGGCTAGGTTCGCCAGGGTCTTGACCAGCTCGGTGCCGTTGGAGCGCTCGGTGATCCCCATCCCATACAGGATCGTGGAGGCGCCCCGTGACGGTGGGACCTCGCCGCCGCTGTCCGCCGCGGCCCGGCGCAGGCCCAGCGCGTAGTGCCTGGCCGCCTCGACGATCTGCTCCGCGGGCACCCCGCAGGCGGCCGAGGCGGCCTCGGGAGTCCAGGCGTCCAGGGACGCGGCGAGCGCCTCGAACCCCCCGGTGCGCTCGGCAATGAACTCCTGGTCGAGCCACCCACGGGTCACGATGGCGTGCAGCATCCCCAGGTAGAGGGCGTGGTCGGTCCCCGGCGCCGGCCGCAGGTGCAGCGCGGCGTGCCGGACGAGACTGATCCGCCGGGGATCAATCACGATCAGGGTAGCACCGCGCTTCACCGCCCGGACCACCTCGTAGGAGACAACCGGGTGCGCCTCCCCGGTGTTGGACCCGATCACCAGGATGCAGTCGGCGTCCCGGATCTCCCGGATGCTGTTGGTCATCGCCCCACTTCCGAACGCGGCAGCCAGACCGGCTACCGAGGGGGCGTGACAGAGCCTGGCGCAGAGGTCCACGTTGTTGGTGCCGATCACCCCCCGCACCAACCGCTGGAACACGTAGTTGTCCTCGTTGGTGCACAGCGCGGAGCCGATGCCGGCGACGGCGTTGGCTCCCGATTCCTTCACCACCGCGGCCAGGCGGTCGGCGACCAGGTCCAGGGCGATCTCCCAGTCCACCTCGACGTGGGTCTCCCCGAGCGCGGGCGCGCGGCCCAGCGGGGAGCGTCCCAGCGCCGCGGGGGGTGGGGTATCCACCAACCCGAGGGCGTGGGCCAGGTCGCGCCGGACGAGCGGCCGGCGCAGCCGGTCGCGGTGCCCCACGAACCCCAGGCCGAACCGGCCCTTGGTGCAGAGGAACTCGCCGTTGGCGGGCGCATCCGGATACCCGGAGACCGAGACGATCTCGCCGTTCCGGGTGGCCACCTCGATCCCGCAGCCGGTCCCGCAGTAGGGGCACACCGTCCGGGTGCGGGTCATCTCCCACTCGCGGCCCTTGCCGATGCGCTCCACCGGCACCAGCGCCGCGGTCGGGCACACCTGCACGCAGTTCCCGCAGAAGGTGCAGGACGTCTCGACCAGCGGGGCGTCGAACGGCGTGGCGACGTAGGCCTCGAAGCCGCGCTGCGCGACCTCGATCGCGCTGGCGCCCACGATCTCGTCGCAGACGCGCACACAGCGCGTGCAGAGGATGCAGTACTGGTGGTCGCGCACGAAGAACGCGTTCTCGTCCTGGTAGAGCGTGCGCGAGAGCTCCTTCTCGTGGGTGCTCTCCGAGAGGCCGAACTCGTAGGCAAGACGCTGCAGGTCGCACCGGCCGGCCTTCTCGCAGACGACGCAGCGCAGGGGGTGGTCGGAGAGCAGCAGGTCCAGCACCTCGCGGCGTTGTGCCGTGAGCCGCTCGCTGTGCGTGGTGACCACCATGCCCTCTGCGGCTGCAAGGCCACAACTCGGCATCGGCGCACGTTGCCCCTCCACCTCCACTAGGCACAGTCGGCAGCCGCCCCACGGCGTCAGCTCAGGATGATGACATAGGCGCGGGATCTCGATTCCGGCGTTCAGGGCAACGTCGAGCACCGTGGCGCCTTCTCTTGCGGCGACTATCATCCCGTCGATGGTGAAAGTTATCATCGCCGTCACTTTGATGGCGTCGTCCACGACTGGACCGATGGGAACAGCATAAGGTCTGTGTGCGGGAGGAACAATGCAGAAGTATAGGCCTCGTAGTATCCCGCTTCCCTTGTGAGCTCCAGCGTGGTGATGCTCCCCGCGATGCGCCTGGCAACGTCGGGGGCAACTTCCCCGAAACGCTGGCGCACCGCGTCGTAGATCGGCTCGGTGGCTGCGAAGCGATCGCCTCGCTTGGCCACCGTCGCCCAGGCCTCGGCCGTAAAGTGATCAACAGCCACGAATGCCCACACCCATCCGTCATCCCGGGTGTGAGCCATCGTGGCGTCCGTCCCCCACAGTCGATCGGGCGCCTCGGGGATGATCGTCCCGTCGTGCGCACGGGGCTTCCGCCGGCCCCGCGCTCGTTGGGGCGCCAGCAGGCCCGCTTGGCTGGTATCGCACGGAGATGAGGGTGCAGCGATCACGGTGGGCCGGGCCTCCTCACGGAATGATCGTGAACGCCTGGCCCCGGGCGATCCGGTACACGCGGAAGTCCCGGTCCAGGGTGAACACATCGAAGGCCCCATCCCGCTCGGCCACCCGGACCACGGAGGCGTCCGCGAGATCCATCGGCAGCGAAGCGTACCGGCGCATCAGCCGGCGCAGGGCGGGCACGTCGGCGGCATCCAGGGACGCCAGGCGGACGGCCCCGGTCTCCAGCAGCTCGAGGACCCGTTCCGGTGCGCCTGGCGCGCCTAACAACAGGTACATGGCTTCGGTGACCACAGGCCACGTGGTCACCAGCTCGCCTCGCAACCTCTGGGCCGCCGCCACGCAGCGGGCATGGTCCTGGTCGCCCGCATCGAGCAGGGCTACCAGCGGCCCGGTGTCTAGCAGGATCTGGGTCATCGCCCCGCCCGCTTGGCCGCAAACATCTTTCGCAGAATCTCCTCGCCCCTGGCGGCGCGGTCGCCGGGCCCGAGGTTGACGACACCCAGCAGGGGAGCCAGCCGGTCGTAGACGGTCTCCGTGGCGGGCTCATCCCCCGCGCCCTCGCTCAGGCGCCGGATGGCGTCGCGGACGATGACCGAGCGGCTGCGGCCCGTGCGCCGGGCCAGCCTGGCCAGGGCCCGCGCGGTGGCAGGGTCCAACCTCACGCTGAGCACCACGGTTTTCTCCTCCCAGTCATTGCTGTCATACGCGTAGTGTAAGACGCCGCGACGTGGCTGACAAGAGGGGCACCGGGGACCGCCCGTCGGCCGACTCTCCATCGGCGGC
>JBKJJG010000231.1:0-7577 GCA_046598155.1 bacterium
CAGACGAAACAGAACCTGGACGCCTACGCCGCCGGGGTGAACGCTTTCATAGCGGGCGCGCACGGCCGGCTTCCCATCGAGTTTGCGCTGCTGCGCTTCACCCCTGAGCCCTGGACCCCCACCGACAGTCTGGCCTACGGCAAGTTGATGGCATGGGTGCTGGGTGGCGACTGGCGGGTGGAGATACTGCGCCAGCAGCTCCTCGAACGGTTCGGCGACGGCGCGCTGGAGCGGCTGCTGCCTGGGTACCCGGCCGACGCGCCGGTCATAACGGGCGGGTGGCACCTGCCGGGACTGGGCCTGCGCAGCCTGCCCGGTGTAGGCAGCAACAACTGGGTCGTTGCCGGGAACCGCACGGACACCGGCCAGCCGCTGCTGGCCAACGATCCGCACCTGGAATCCCAGATGCCCTCGATCTGGTACCTGATGCACCTGAGCGGCGGGCCCTACGACGTCGTTGGGGCCACGTTCCCGGGCGTGCCTGGCGTCATCATCGGGCACAACCGCGACATCGCGTGGGGCGTGACCAACGCCAACCCCGACGTTCAGGATCTTTACGTCGAGCGATTCCACCCCGAGGACCCGGCGCGCTACCTCTACAAGGGAGCGTGGCTTCCCGCGACGGTCGTCCGCGAGACGATCAAGGTCAAGGGCCGAACCGAACCGGCCGTCGAGATCGTGCGCGTCACGCGCCACGGCCCGATCCTGAACAACGTCGTGCGTGGGCTGCACGCCCCGCTGGCGCTGCGATGGACAGCGCTGGAATCCAGCACCATCATCGAGTCGGTAGACGGCATCAACCGCGCGTCCACCTGGGAGGAGTTCCGCCAGGCACTGCGCGCGTGGGACGCGCCATCCCAGAACTTCGTCTTCGCCCACCGCAACGGCGAGATCGGCTACCAGATGCCAGGGCGCATCCCGGTGCGGGCCAAGGGGACAGGGGCGGTGCCGGTGCCCGGGTGGACCGGCGAGCACGAGTGGGCCGGATGGCTGCCGTTCGAGGCGCTCCCCAGCGCCCACCGCCGCGACGGGTTCATGGTTACCGCCAACAACCGCATCGCGCCGCAGGGCTATCCGCACTTCCTGAGCCGTGATTGGGACGTGGGGTACCGCGCGCGGCGCATCACCGCGCTCCTCTCCGAGGGCACCCAGTCCGTCCAGACCTATCAGCGCATCCACAGCGACGTGACATCGCTCCCGGGCAGGGCCATGGTCGAGGCGCTGCGGCCGGTGCGGATCCTCGACCCGGCGCTCCAGCCGCTCTTTGCCGAACTGCTCCAGTGGGACGGCGTGCTGTCTGCTTCCAGCCGGCCTGCCGCCGTGTACGAGGCGCTCCTGGACGCCCTGATCAAGGAGGTGTTTCGGACACCGCTCGACGAGGCGGTCTTCGGCCGCTACCTGCGTCAGTACGAGGGGGCGGTGCAGACGCTGCTCGCGTTGCTGCGCGATCCGGCGTCCGGTTGGTGGCGGGGCAGCCGCGACCGGCTGGTAGAGACCGCCCTGCGCGATGCGGTGCGGACGCTGGAGGCGCAACTCGGACCCAACCGCGACAAGTGGCGGTGGGGAAGGCTGCACCAGACGACTTTCGTCCATCCCATCGGACGCATCAAGTCCCTGGCCTGGATCTTCAACACAACGACCCCGGAGGTCGGCGGCGACGCCTTCACCGTAAACAACGGCGCCTTCAACCCGGAGGAACCATTCAAGCAGGTGGTGGTGGCCTCGTACCGGCAGATCCTGGACACCGCGGACTGGGACCGGTCGCTGGTGATCCACACCACGGGGCAGAGCGGACTACCCTTCCACCGGCACTACCGCGACTTCGCGGCACTCTGGGCGCGGGGAGAGTACGTACCGCTGCTGTTCTCGCGGCCCCGAATCGAGGAGGTTGCGGCCGGACGGCTGGTGCTGACGCCAAAGTAAAGCGGGCCTGACGATTGCTGAACGCGTCCGAAAGGAGGGCCTGCCATACCCGACGAAGTCCATACGGCAAGTCACCTGAGAGCAGGAAGGTGACCCCCTCAATGACCCTATCCGCCACGTCTGCAGCCGGTCGCAAGCCACGTCTTACCCGTGCCGCCGTGTTGGGTGCGGGCGTAATGGGCAGCACAATCGCCGCGCACCTGGCCAACGTCGGCGTGCCCACCGTCCTGTTGGACATCGTGCCAAGGGAGCTCACCGACGATGAGCGCCGGAAGGGCCTGGCGCTTGATTCCCCTGAGGTACGCAACCGGTTCGCCCGCGCCGGGCTGGAGCGCGCGGTCAAAGCCTCGCCGGCCGCGTTTTACACCCCGGATCGGGCCTCCCTGGTCACCACCGGTAACTTCGAGGATCACCTGGACCTGATCCGCGATGCGGACTGGGTCATCGAGGTGGTGGTGGAAGACCTGGCCATCAAGCGCGACCTGCTGGCTCGGGTCGAGGCCCGCTGGCGGCCAGGCATGATCGTCAGCACCAACACCAGCGGCCTGCCCGTCGCGGCTGTGGCCGAGCAGTCGGGCGAGGCGTTCCGCGCCCACTTCCTGGGAACGCACTTCTTCAACCCGCCGCGGTACATGAAACTGCTGGAGCTCATCCCCACCCCCCACACGCACGCGTGGGTGACCGAAGCGGTTGCCGGCTGGGGGGAGCGGCTGCTGGGCAAGGGGATCGTCTACGCGAAGGACACGCCCAACTTCATAGCCAACCGCATCGGGACGTACGGGATGTTCAAGGCGATCCACCTGATGGTTGACCTCGGCCTCGAGATTGACGAGGTGGACGAGCTGACCGGCCCGCTCCTGGGCCGTCCCAGGAGCGCGACCTTCCGGACCGGCGACCTGGTCGGCCTGGACACGCTGCTGCACGTGGCCTCCAACTCGCACCGCAACCTGCCCGACGACGAGGAGCGCGGAATCTACGTGCCCCCGGCGATCCTCACCGAGATGGCCAAACGCGGGTGGCTGGGAGAGAAGACCGGCGGTGGGTTCTTCAAGCGGCAAGACGGGGAGATCCTCACCCTCGACTACAAGACCTTCGAGTACCGCCCGCGCAAGCGGCTGTCCACCGGGGCGCTGGAGGCGGCAAAGACGATCGCCGAGCCGGAGAAGCGGGTGGCGGCGCTGCTCGCAATGAACGACAAGTACGGCGAGTTTCTGCGCCGGCTCATGGGAGCGGTGCTTGTTTACGCCGCCCGACGCATTCCGGAGATCAGCGACGACATTGTCAACGTGGACCGCGCCCTGCGCTGGGGGTTCGGCTGGGATCATGGACCGTTCGAGCAGTGGGACGCCCTTGCCTCCATAGGGGCCGCAGACCGGCTGCTGCCGCCCGGCGTGGAGATACCAGAAGCCCTGCGCCAGGTCCGCGAGCGTGGGACCGGAGCGTGGTACCGCGACGGGACAGATGGGCGGACCTACTTCGATGTCCAATCGGCGACCTACCGGCCGGAGCCCGGGCTGGAAGGCCGCATCCTGCTCCCGTACCTCAAGTCGAGCGGACGCACCGTGGAAGGGAACGCCGGCGCAAGTTTGATAGACCTGGGCGACGGCGTCGCCTGCCTGGAGTTCCACTCCAAGATGAACGCCATTGGCGAGGACATCCTGGTTATGACCCGCCGGGCGCTGGAGCGGGTCCGGTCCGACTTCGACGCCCTGGTCATCGGCAACCAGGGATCGGACTTCTGCGTGGGCGCCAACCTGATGCTCATCCTCATGGAGGCCCAAGAAGGCAACTGGGAGGATCTGGACCTTGTGGTCCGGCAGTTCCAGGGCGCCACCATGGAGCTGCGACGCTCGGTGGTGCCGGTTGTCGCCGCGCCGTTCGGCCGCACCCTGGGCGGAGGCGTGGAGTTCTGCCTGGGCTGCACTCACATACAGGCCGCGGCAGAGACCTACATGGGCCTGGTCGAGGCCGGGGTCGGTCTCATCCCGGCAGGTGGCGGCACGATGGAGATGACGAAGCGGGTGGCGGCGGCGGCGCCGGAAGACCCCTCCGCCGACCTGCTCCCGCTCCTCCGGAGGGCGTTTGAGAGCATAGCCATGGCGAAGGTGTCCATCTCGGGCGAGGACGCCCGGCGATTGGGCTATCTGCGCCCCTCCGACGGGGTCACGGTGAACGGCGACCTGCTGCTCTCCGATGCCAAGGCCGCGGCGCTGGCGCTCGTGCGCGGTAACTACCGGCCGCCGCAGCCTGGATTGATCCGGGTGATCGGCTCGCGCGGTTTCGCGGCGATCGAGTCCTTGCTCTACATAATGCGCACCGGCGGATACATCACCGAGCACGACATCGTGGTGTCCAGGAAGCTGGGATACATCATGTGCGGGGGGGACGTGGCGGAGGGCACACGCGTGTCCGAGGAGTACCTGCTGGACCTCGAGCGCGAGGCGTTCTTGAGCTTGCTCGGGATGCCGGCGACCCTGGACCGCATCCGGCACATGCTGCAAACCGGAAAGCCGCTGCGCAACTAGCGGCGGGTTCTGCCGGCGCCACAGGCGCCGGCCAACGAAGGGAGCCTTGCGATGAGAGAAGCAGTCATCGTCTCGTCCGTGCGCACCGCGATAGGCAAAGCGCCGCGCGGGGCGCTGAAAGACACCCGGCCCGACGAGCTGGCCGCCATCGCCGTCCAGGAGGCGATACGGCGGGTTGCGGGGCTCGACCCCCAGGAAGTCGAGGACTGCATCCTCGGCTGCGCCTTCCCCGAAGCGGAGCAGGGGATGAACGTGGCAAGGGTGGTGGCGCTGCGCGCCGGTCTGCCCATCACCACCTCCGGGATGACGATCAACCGGTACTGCTCCTCAGGCCTGCAGGCGATCGCCATAGCCGCCCACCAGATCATGACCGGGCAACACGAGGTTGTGGTGGCCGGCGGCACCGAGAGCATGAGCATGGTACCGATGACCGGGAACAAGTACGCTCCGAATCCCTACTTCACGGAGCACTGGCCGGAAGTATACCTGTCCATGGGCCTGACCGCGGAGATCGTGGCCGAGCGCTACGGCATCTCCAGGGAGGATCAGGATCAGTTCGCCCTGCGCAGCCACGCGAACGCGGCCGCCGCCCAACAGGCGGGCAGGTTCGCCGAGGAGATCGTGCCGGTCGCCACCACGCGGTGGACCGCGGACGACGGCCGGCCGCGCAGAGAGGAGATCAACCTGACGGCGGACGAGGGCGTTCGTGCCGACACCTCCCTGGCCGCCCTTGCCAAGCTCAGGCCGGCCTTCTCCACCAAGGGAACGATCACCGCGGGCAACTCCTCGCAGACCAGCGACGGCGCGGCCGCGGCGGTGGTCATGTCCGCCGGGCGTGCCAGGCGGCTCAAGGTGAAGCCGCTGGGCGTCTTCCGCTCGTTTGCGGTGGCCGGGGTGGCGCCGGAGGAGATGGGCATCGGCCCGGTCAAGGCCATCCCAAAGGCCCTGGCCCTGGCCGGGCTGAAGCTGGACGACATTGGTGTGATCGAGCTGAACGAGGCCTTTGCGGCGCAGGCGGTCGCGGTGATCCGGCAGGCAGGGCTGGACCCGGACCGGGTCAACGTCAACGGCGGTGCCGTCGCGCTGGGCCACCCGCTGGGCTGCACCGGCGCCAAGCTGACCGCGACCGTGTTGCACGAGATGCGCCGCCGGCAGGCGCGCTACGGAATGGTGACGATGTGCATCGGCGGCGGTATGGGCGCCGCGGGTATCTTCGAGGCGGCATAGGAGGAGCGGACCCATGGACTTTAAGTCGGCGCAGGTCACGATCCCTGGTGGCGGATTCGTCGTCGGGTCCACATCCCCGGAGGCGATCTTCACCCCGGAGGACCTGACGGATGACCACCGTCTGCTCCAGCGCACGGTCGAGCAGTACGTGGAACAGGAGGTCCTTCCGCACGTCAAGGAGACCGAGCAGCACGACTGGGATCTGGTGGTCAAGCTGTTCCGCGGGTTTGGCGAGCTGGGCTTCCTGGGAGCCGACGTGCCCGAGGCCTACGGTGGCGCCGGACTGGACAAGATCTCCGCGCTGGTCATCAAGGACGCGACGAGCTCGGAGGCCTCGTTCGCGGTCATGGTGAGCGCGCACACCGGAATCGGGACGCTACCCATCGTGTTCTTCGGCAACGAGGAGCAGAAGAAGAAGTACCTGCCCAAGCTGGCATCAGGGGAGTGGATCAGCAGCTACGCCCTGACAGAGCCCACCGCCGGCTCCGACGCGATGGCCATACGCACGCGCGCGACGCGCAGCCCGGACGGCTCTCACTACGTGCTTACCGGCGTCAAGCAGTTCATCACCAACGCAAAGATGGCGGACATCTACATCACCTACGCCAAGGTGGACGGCGAGCACCACTCCTGCTTCATCGTTGAGCGCGGCACGGAAGGGGTCACGGTCGGCGAGGAAGAGCACAAGCTGGGGATCAAGGGCTCTTCGACCGCTTCCATTTTCCTCGAGAACGCGCGGGTGCCGGCCGCCAACCTGCTGGGCGAGATCGGCCAGGGGCACAAGATCGCCTTCAACATCCTCAACGTGGGCCGATTCTACCTGGCGGCGGGGTGCGTGGGCGGCGCGCGCCGTGCGTTGCGCGAGGCCGTCGCCTACGCGAAGGGGCGCAAGCAGTTTGGCAAGGCCATCGCCGAGTTTGGCCTGATTCAGCAGAAGCTTGCCAGGATGGCAACAACGACCTTCGCCGCTGAGAGCGCGCTCTACCGAACCGGAGGTCTCATCAGCGAGGCGCTCGGCGGCGAGGTCTACGACAGCGGTCAAGTGGTCGCGGCGCTGGAGGAGTACGCGATCGAGTGCTCGGCCAACAAGATCTTCGCCTCCGAGGTGCTCGACGCGGTCGTGGACGAGGCGCTTCAGATCCACGGAGGCTACGGCTACGTCGAGGAGTACTCGGTGGCACGGGCCTACCGCGACGCGCGCATCAACAGGATCTTCGAGGGCACGAACGAGATCAACCGGCTGCTCATCCCGGCGATGCTGCTGCGCAGGGCGCAGAAGGGCCGGCTGGGTCTGTTCGCGGCCGCGCAGAAGGTAGCCGGCGAGATGCTTTCCCCAACGGTTGGGGGAGAGGGCGCAGTCTCGGGACCGCTCGCCGAGGAGCGTCGCCTGGTGGACGCGGCGCGCCGGGCGGTCCTGTTTGCCGCCGGCGCCGCGACCCAGAAGTACCTCACAGAGCTGGAGAATCAGCAGGAGATCCTGGGCGGCATAGCCGATCTGGCGGTCGATTTGTTCGCCATTGAGAGCGCGGTGCTGCGGGCCGCCAAGACCGCCGCCCGCGGCGGACAGTCCGCGGGGCTGCAGGCCGCGATGGCTCGGTACTTCCTCGACGACGCGCTGCCGCGCATCGAGACCAACGCGCGGAGGGTGCTGGCCGCCACGGAAGACGGCGACACGCTGCGCACCATGCTGTCCGGTCTGCGCCGGTTCCTCAAGATCCCCCCGGTGAACACGGTAATCCTTGGGCGCCAGATCGCCGGGGCGGTGATCAACGCTGGCAGGTACGTCTCCTAGCAGGGCATGAACAACCAGGCACCGCTCGAATCACGGCCGTGGCTGCGGTACTACGAGCCCGGAGTACCGCATACCATTACCTACCCGGCCCGACCGCTGCAGCACCTGCT
>JBKJJG010000068.1:0-3280 GCA_046598155.1 bacterium
CCCCACTCCAGCAGGTCGTCGTAGGTCATGGCCATGGGATTGGAGCCGCGGGGGAAGTAGGCCATCGCCCGCTTGTGCGCCACGATGAGGTACGTCGCCTGCATCCAGGGAACGTAGGCCTGGATGCCGCCGATCTCGCTGATTCGCACCAGGTCGGGGAAGAAGGTGCGGTCGCCGCGACGTGCCAGGTCGGCCTGGACCGACGCCATATCACGGGCCACCCCGGCCGGCACCAGGATCGGGAAGTCGCCGTGCAGCGTTCCGGTCAGGTCAATGGACCCTCGCCCCGCCCGGGCCTCGGCCTGAAGTCTGTCCATGTACGGGCCGGCCAGCTCCGAGACAAACCGGACCCGGATACCGGTCTCGGCCTCGAAGGCGCGAAAGAGCGTGTCGCGCGCCCACTCGGTCTCGTGCACCGGCGAGAACTGCGTCGAGGTGAAGGTGATCTCCACAACCGGGCCGGTCTGCGCCGCCGGGACGGTGACCACCAGGATCGCTGCCAGGACTACGGCCATCAACGTTGCTGCCCGCATCACGCCACCTCCATGGTCCGACTGAACTGCGGCCTCACTCGTCCTCCCGGTTCTTCGACCCCTCGCCGGACGATTCCTGGACAGGCGAGGGGCGCTGCCCCCACCGCTCCTCCAGCCGCCTGCGCACCGCGGCTTCCGCGCCGTGGTCCGTGGGCCGGTAGTACCGCCGGTCTTCGAGTCCCCGTGGCAGGTACTGCTGGCGGACGAACCCCTCGGGGAAGTCGTGCGGATACCGGTATCCCTCGCCGTAGCCGAGGCGCTCGACCGCCTGGGGGTGGCTGGTGTCGCGCAGGTGCACGGGCACCGGGTCGGCGCGCTGCTGCTCGACGTCGCGCATCGCCTCGCCGATCGCAGTCACCACCGCGTTGCTCTTAGGCGCCGCGGCTATGTATATGGCGGCCTCGGCCATGGGTATGCGCGCCTCTGGAAGCCCCACGCACTCGACGGCCTGCGCAGCGGCGGTGGCGACCACCAGGGCCATCGGATCCGCCAGGCCGACGTCTTCCGCGGCGTGTATCACCATCCGCCGCGCGATGAACCTGGGATCCTCTCCGCTCGCCAGCATCCGCGCCAGCCAGTAGACCGCGGCATCGGGATCGGAGCCGCGCAGGCTCTTAATGAACGCTGAGATCGCATCGTAATGGGCGTCGCCCTCCCGATCGTAGGGAAGAATCCGGCGCTGGATGACATCGGTGACGAGCGCCAGCGTGATCCGGCGACGGCCCTCGCACTCCACCGCCGCGGCAGATGCGGCCTCCAGCGCGTTGAGGGCCACGCGGGCGTCGCCGTTGCTAGCGCTCACCAGAAACTCCACCGCCTCGGGATCCAGCTCAAGGCCTGACCCGGTGGGGCCGTCCGGGTGCGCCAGCGCCCTCTCGACGATGGCCCGGACGGACGCATTGTCCAGTGGATGGAGCTGGGCTACGGCTGATCGCGAAATCAGCGTGGGGTTGACGTCGTGGAAAGGGTTCTGGGTGGTGGCGCCGATCAGGATGATCGTGCCGTTCTCCACGTGCGGTAGCAGCACGTCTTGCTGCGCCTTGTTGAAGCGATGGATCTCGTCAATGATCAACAGCGTCCGCTGCTGGTGGAACCGCAGGCGGTCCCGGGCAGCGGTAATGATCCGCCTCAGATCCGCGACTCCCGCGGTTACCGCGTTGACCTGCTCCACGTGAGCGCGCGTCCTGGCCGCGATCAACAGCGCAAGCGAGGTCTTGCCGGAGCCGGGAGGTCCCCATAGGATCAGGCTGCGCACCGTATCCTGCTCGATCGCCGTCCGCAGGGCTCGGCCCGGGCCCACAAGGTGCTCCTGCCCGACAAACTCGTCGAGCGTCCGCGGTCGCAGGCGCGCGGCAAGCGGAACTGCCGCGGACCGCGTGGAGGCCTCATCGAAGAGCGCCATAGACTGCCCTTTATCGTACCACGGACCGGACCCCGGAGGGACCAGGGCGCCGGAATGCGAAGAGACCCGTGTGCGCACCACGCGTCCGCCGCGCGTCGCCTGCAAGCGTGAATCGCTGGTGATCACCGTGTTTGATGGCGCAGAGGCCATCTATACCTTCGATCACGCCGGCCGATTCTGGTCCGCGTGGGCCGGATATCGCCTTTACCGGCGCGCGCTGGACGGCCGTGTGATGCGGAAGCACACCGATCGCTCAGGACGGCATCCCCGCCGGCACCGGGACTTCCTGGAAGGCGAGGCGCGTGCGGCGATCACGAACGCGGCCGCCAGGGCCGCGGAGGAGGCCCTCGATGCCCTGCGCGACGGCACCGCCGAGATCGTCTGGTCCCTGCCCGGAGATCCTGATGCGGGCAGGGCCGCGGAGCTCCTGGAGGCCGCCGCTCGGTTCGATGCCGGCGCCGCTGACGCGGACGCCCTGAGGTACGCCTCGGTCTATGCCCCGGTGCCGATTCTCCCGCCCGACCGGTACCGCTCTCTCGTCGTCCAGGTGACGGAGGGCTGCCACTGGAACCGCTGCACCTTCTGCTCGTTCTACCGGGCGCGTCCGTTCCGGATCAAGCCGCTCGACGAGTACGCGGCTCACCTGGACGCGATCCGGGCGTTCTTCGGCCCTGGATTGACCCTGCGGCGGGGCGCGTTCCTGGGAGACGCCAACGCCCTGCTGCTGCCGGCCGGTGACCTCGTGCCGCGCATCGAGTTGCTGGCGCGCGCGCTGCCTGAGCACGCCGGCGACCTGGCGGCGTTCATAGACGTCTTTACCGGAGGCCGCCGCGATCACCGTGAGCTGGCAGCCCTCCGCGCCCGCGGGCTGCGGCGGATCTACCTGGGTCTGGAGAGCGGCGACGACGGACTCCTGGAGTTCCTCGACAAACCCCAGTCGGCAGCGGAAGCGATCGGGCTTGCGCGCGCGGCCAGGGACGCCGGATTGGCCGTGGGAATCATCGTCATGGCCGGCATCGGCGGGGACGCGTTCTGGCCGAGGCACGTGGAAGCCACGCTGGCGGCGATCCGGGCCATGGAGTTGGGTTCTGGGGACCTGCTCTACGTTTCCGCGTTCTCGGCGCCGCAGACCGGCCCCTACGCTGAGAGAGCCGGGGCAGCCGGGGTGAAGCCGCTCACCGAGGACGAGGTATGGGATCAGGTGGACGAGCTGGTCGCGGGATCCAAGACGGTGCTCGGGCCAGGGGCTCGCGTGGCGCGCTACGACATCGAGGAGTTCATCTACTAACAGGTCCCCGCCGTGCCGTGCGGGACGGAGTTCCCGAACCCTGCTCTCGCAGGTGGG
>JBKJJG010000071.1:0-7115 GCA_046598155.1 bacterium
TGCTCGAACTCGCGCAGGTCGGTTAGAACCTTCAGCGTGTTCCAGACGGCCTCCTCCACGTGCTCGCCGCCCTCGCGCTGCACCAGCGCTACAAGCGGCTCGATCACACGCTTGTTGCGCAGCTTGCCAAGGATGCGGATCGTGAGCCGTTTGACCTCGATGTCCTCATCCTCAAGCGAGGCAACGAACTGGTCAAAAGCACCGTCGCCGAACAGGGTATAGAGGGCTCTCAGCGCGAATCGCCGCACCTTGGGTACGGGGTTCTCTAGCGCCACGCGGAGCTGCTCGACAACCTCGGCGCGCGGGCGCCCCCCGAACGCTTCCAGCACCATGCGCGTGGGGCTGACCTCGCGGTCAGCTTGGACGCCCTCGCCGTCCAAGACGCCGCGCTCCTCCAGACGGGCGAGGGTGGCCACCACCGCTTCTTGCATGCGCTGATCGCGAAGGAAAAGGTCCACCAGCGGCCGGACGATGCGCTGATCTCCTACCCGCCCCAGGATCGAGATTGCCGTGGCCCTGATGATCTGGCTGTCCTGCTCCACGGCCTCCAAGAGCGCCTCAATCGCACGGGGGCCTACCTCGACGAGGATCTTCATGACCTGCGCGCCGATCTTCCGCCGCAACACCTTGTCCTCGCAGGTGGCCAGCAGCGGCACGACCGCATCGGGCCCAATGCGCATGAGGGCCTCGGTGGCCGCCAGTTGCAGCGACCTCTCACGACGGGCAAGAACTCGGATCAACGGCTCAACCGCGCCCCGATCGCGAATGTCGCGGAGGCCGTTCACGGCCTGGAGGACCACCTGCTCGCTGCGATCCGCAAGCGCGGCCCGCAGGGCCTCGCCGGCAGCGGGCCCGCTTACGCGCCGGAGCGCCACAACGGCGCTCTTGCGGACGTACTCGTCGGAATCCTGCAGGGCACGCGCCAGCGCTGGCACGGCAGCCTCGTCGCCCAGCTTGCCGAGCGCGTGTGCCGCGTCGCTGCGAACAGTCACATCATGGCTTTCGAGCTGCCGCAGGTAGTGCTGCAGCTCGTCGGCCTTGGCGGCCTCCGGCATGAACTCCCCTCCTGGTGGACGCAGGAGCACTGCGTGGCACCTTCTGCGCCCATTATGCACTATTCTGCGGCCCCACACCACGGTCCTGCTCACGGGCTGAAGCCCCTGCCCTGCTTGCATCTCCGGCTGTGGTCCCGTATACTCCCATTAATGGGTAACAGAGCCATCGCACGCTTTGCCCACGCAAGCGAAGAGGAACTGGCGCGAATCCTAGATTTCTACGGCATTCGCTGGGAGTACGAGCCCCGGTCCTTTCCCCTGGACTGGGATGAACAGGGGCGTGTGGTCGAGAGTTTCAGCCCTGACTTCTACCTACCCGACTTCGACCTGTACGTCGAGCTAACCACCCTGAAGCAGAGTCTCGTGACCAGGAAGAACCGCAAGCTGCGGCGGCTGCGCGATCTCTACCCCGACGTGCGGGTCAAGATGTTCTACGGCAGGGACTTCCGAAACCTGCTGGCCAAGTACGACCTGCGTATCCACGCGATGTCCTGATGGCGGCCCCCGAGATCAGCCAGGTGTTCCTGACCGAGGAGCAGATCCGCGTGCGGGTGCGCGACCTGGCGGCTGAGATATGCCGCGACTACGCGGGACGCGATCTGCTCGTCGTGTCGGTCCTCAAGGGCGCGCTCTACTTCCTGGCCGACCTGACCCGGGCGATGAAGATGCCGCTGGCCATTGACTTCATGGCCATCAGTTCCTACCGGGGCGGCAAGGGGCCCTCGGGCGCCGTCCGGCTCATCAAGGACCTCGACGAAGACCTCTCCGGCCGGCACGTGCTGCTGGTCGAGGACATCATTGACACGGGCCTTACCGCCTCCTATCTCCTGCGCACCCTTCAGGCGCGCGACCCGGCCGACCTGGCTATCTGCACGCTGCTCGACAAGACCGCACGGCGGATAGCCCACACCCTTCCGATCCGCTACCGCGGGTTCGAGGTGCCCGACCTGTTCCTGGTCGGCTACGGTCTGGACTACCGCCAGTTACACAGAAATCTCCCGTTCGTCGGCGTCCTCCCAGAAGACATCCTGCGAGGCGAGCCCGCGCAGACCTCCCCACGCTAGAAGGTGGCGGTGGACACCCGGCGAATGGAGGACGCCGAGGCATATGGCTCGCGCGCAACCCCCCGCAACGCCAGTCGACATCCCCCCTGTCGGTCCGTCCGAGTTGCTCCTATTGTGCAACATCAGGAAGACCTTCCCAGGCGTGGTGGCCAACGACGGGGTAACGCTGCAGGTGCGGGCGGGGGAAGTCCACGCCTTGCTCGGGGAGAACGGCGCCGGCAAGACCACCCTGATGAACGTACTGTACGGAATCCACCAGCCCGACGGTGGTGAGATCTGGCTGCGGGGCAGGCAGGTGCGCATTCGATCGCCGCGCGATGCCCTGGCACTCGGCATCGGCATGGTCCCCCAGCACTTCCTCCTGGTCCGCAGGCACACCGTCGCCGAGAACGTCGCGCTCGGGCTGCCAGGGGTGGGTTTCATCGCCCCGGCCCGGCAGGTCGAGCCGCAGATAAGGGAGCTGGCGGACCGATACGGCCTGTCGGTGGATCCTCGCGCGTTCGTCTGGCAGCTCTCGCCCAGCGAGCAACAGCGCGTTGAGATCATCAAGGCGTTGATCCGGGGGGCGAGGATCCTCATCCTGGACGAGCCCACGAGCGTGCTCACCCCGCAGGAGGCCCACGGGCTGTTCGAGGTGTTGCGCCGGATGAGGCTGGAGGGCCACGCGGTGATCTTCATCTCGCACAAGTTGGATGAGGTCGCCGAGATCGCCGACCGCGTGACCGTCATGCGCAAGGGTCGGGGAGTGGCCACGCTGCCGATCGGGGAGACCGACAGACGTTCGCTGGCGCGCATGATGGTCGGCCGGGACGTGGAGTTCCGACTCGGCAGAAACGCCCGCGCCCCTGACGGCGAGGCGCTGGTCGTTGAGGATCTTGTGGCCGCCAACGATCGGGGTCTCCAGGCCCTGCGGGGGATCTCACTCTCTGTGCGCCGGGGAGAGATCCTGGGCATCGCCGGCGTGGCAGGAAACGGCCAGCGCGAGTTGGTGGAGGTGGTCACCGGACTGCGCCCTGCCACCGGCGGCCGCGTCACGGTGCTGGGAAGAAACGTCACCAACCTGCCCGCGCGCGCGGTGCACGAGGCAGGCGTGGCACACATCCCCGAGGACCGGATGCGCATGGGAATCGTGCCGGGCATGTCGGTCGCCGAGAACCTGGTACTGCGGGACTACCGCCACCCGCCGTTCTCCCGGGGGCCAGTGATGGACCGCCACGCAATAGAAAAGTTCGCCCGCCGGATGATCGCCGAGTACGAGATCGTCACCCCGGGACCAACCACCCCCACGCGGCTGCTCTCCGGGGGGAACATCCAGAAGCTGATCCTCAGCCGCGAGCTGTCGGGGCGTCCTGACGTGATCGTAGCGGCTCATCCCACTTCCGGGCTGGACGTCAGCGCCACGGAACAGATCCACCGGCTGCTCCTGCAGCGCCGGCAGGAGGGGGCCGCGGTCCTCCTGGTGTCCGAGGACCTGGACGAGATCCTGGCGCTGTCCGACCGCATTGCGGTGATGTTCTCGGGCCAGATTGTGGGCATCGTGGATGCGGCCCAGTGTGATAGGGAGCGGATCGGGCTCTTGATGATGGGGCAGCGCGCATGAAGCGGCTGGGCCCGTTCCGGGTGGAGCGGGTGCTGGTCCCATCCGGGGCATGGGTTCTAGCGATCTCCCTGGGCGCGATAGCTGCCGCCCTGGTCGCCGCGGGCATGATCTTCTGGGCCTTCGGAATCAATCCCCTGCGGGCCTACGCGATCATCTTTGCGGGCACGCTCGCGGACAGGCGCGCGGCTCCCGAAATACTGCGCCAGGCCGCCCCGCTGCTTCTCGCCGGGGTCGGGCTGGTGCTGGCGTTCCGGGCACAGTTCTGGAACATCGGGGCAGAAGGCCAGTTGTTCGCCGGCGGGGTTGCGGGGACCGGGGTGGCGCTGTTCACCCCCATCCCGGCTCCGTGGCTACTTCCCGCGATGTTCGTCGCGGGCTTCCTCGGAGGCGCGCTGTGGGGTCTCCTCCCTACCCTGCTCCGCCTCAAACTCGAGGTCAACGAGGTCGTCTCCACCCTGATGATGAACTACGTTGCCCTGTTCTCCGTGGAGTGGCTGATCCACGGGCCGTGGAAAGGCAAGACCGCGTTCGGGTTCGCCTACACCGACGCCTTCCCCGAAGCGGCACGACTCGCCCTGATCCCGGGTACGCGCGTGCACTGGCCCACGCTGGCCCTGGGGATAGCCCTGGCGGGCGCGCTGGCTTTCTTCCTGGGGCGGGCGCGCCTCGGGTTCGAGATCCGCGTGCTGGGCGAGAACCCCACCGCGGCAAGGTACGCGGGAATAGACCCGGTCCGGACAATCCTGCTCGCCATGGCGTTCTCCGCGGGAGCGGCCGGGCTTGCAGGCGTGGGCGAGGTCGCGGGTATCCACCACAAGCTGCTCGCGCCCGGCCAGGTCTCGTTGGGCTACGGCTACGCCGCCATCATCGTGGCATGGCTGGCGCGCGGAAACCCGCTGGCGGCCATCCTCACGGCGCTGTTCCTTGGCCTCATCTTCTCCAGTGGAGACGTGATGAAGGTCTCGCTGCAGATGCCCTTCCGGGTGACCGACGTCTTCAATGGGCTGATCCTGTTCTTCCTGATCGGCAGCGAGCGGCTGCTCAACTACCGGCTGCGATGGGCGCCCGGTGGTCGGGCGGCGGAGACAGCGGATGCTTGAGTGGATCCTGACCGCGGTCGTCCGGGCGCTGGCCGTCAGCACGCCGCTCCTGTGGGCCTCGCTGGGCGAGATCTACGCCGAGCGGAGCGGCGTGATCAACCTGGGTGTTGAAGGCATGATGATCCTGGGGGCGCTCTTTGGCTTCATGGTCGCGCACTTAACCGGCTACCCGGTGGCCGGCCTGCTGGCAGCAGCAGCGGCTGGCGGCCTGGCAGCGCTGCTGCACGCCTTCGTGTCCGTCACGCTACGGGCCAACCAGTATGTATCGGGGCTTGCCCTGGCCATGCTGGGGTTGGGCCTGGCCGGCGTGCTCGGCCGGGGATGGGAAGGGATACCCCTGCTCAACACCCTCCCGGAGATCTCAGGACTGACTTACCTGGGGCTGCTGCTGGCCGTGGCGCTCTGGTTCCTCCTGTATCACACCCGGCTAGGCATGGTGATCCGCTCCACCGGCGAGTCACCGGCCGCGGCGGCGGCGTTGGGCGTCAACGTCCACCTGGTACGCTACCTATGCGTGGTCTTCGGAGGGGCGCTCGCCGGTGTGGCCGGCGGCTTCCTATCCGTGGCCTACCGTCCATCGTGGACCGAAGGCATGACCGCGGGGTTGGGGTGGATTGCCATCGCCATCACCATCTTCGCGGGCTGGGATCCGCTGAAGGCGGTCGGAGGATCCCTCTTGTTTGGGGCCCTCTTCCACCTCTCCTTCCGCCTGCAGGCCTGGGTTCCGCCGGAAGCGCTCAGGATGATGCCATTCGCCTTCACCATCCTGGTGCTGGCCGCGACATCAGGTAGACGCAGGGGACGGGGAGCGCCAGAGGCGCTGGGGGTGCCGTACGCGGCCGGGGAGAGATGACGCCGGAGGCGGGAGACGCGCGCTGCCACGTCGAATAGCCGCGGTGAGGCGAGACAGAGGAAAAAGGAGGGTGACCATGCGCTGGTTGACCGTGTTGGTCGTGCTCGTGCTCGCGGGCGGCCTGGCTATGCCAGGCATCGCCCAGCAGAAGCTCAAGGCCGGGTTCGTGTACGTCGGCCCGATCGGCGACTACGGTTGGACGCACGCCCACGACTTCGCCCGGAAGATCGCGGAGAAGAAGCTCCCCTGGTTGGAGACGATCTACGTCGAGAAGGTGCCCGAGGGCCAGACCGAGTCGTTCATTGACAAGCTGATCCAGCAGGGCGCGCGGGTGATCTTCACCACCAGCTTTGGGTTCATGGACGGGACGCTGGCCGCGGCCAAGCGTTATCCCAACCAGATCTTCGCGCACGCGTCGGGCTTCAAGCGCGCGCCCAACGTGGCGACGTACATGGCCGACTTCTATCAAGTGTACTACCTGAACGGCCTGATGGCCGGCGCGGCGACCAAGAGCGGCAAGATCGGCTACGTGGGCGCCTTCCCGATCCCCGAGGTGAAGCGCCACATCGGCGCCTTCGCACTGGGCGCCCGGGCGGTGAACCCCAAGGCCACCGTGCACGTCCGGTGGATCTACGAGTGGTTTAACCCGACCGCGGCCAAGGAGGCCACCGAGGCACTGATCGCCGAGGGGGCCGACGTGTTCGGGTTCACCGAGGACACACCGACGGTCGTGCAGGTGGCGGCCAAGCGCGGCCTGCCCAGCTTTGGCCACTACTCGCCGATGCACAAGTTCGCCCCCAAGCACATGATCTCGGGCCAGCTCGTGCACTGGGACAAGATCTACGTGGACTTCCTGTCCAAGGTGTACGCGGGCAAGTACACCGCGGAGAACCTGGCCAACGTGGACTACTGGTGGCTGCTGGCCGAGGGCGCGGCGGAGCTGGGCGGCGATTTCGGGGTGCCGATCAATCCTGAGTGGAAGGCCAGGCTGCAGGCGGTCAAGGTGGGCACGCCTGACCTGGGCCGGCTCTCGGTCTACGACCTTGTCATGAAGCGGCTGGCCCAGATGTCGAATCCCAAGGTGACCTTCGAGCCGTTCACCGGCCCGATCAAGGACCGCAAGGGCGTCCTACGGGTCCAGGCCGGGAAGCGCATGACCGTGGGAGAACTCAACTCGATGGAGTGGGCGGCCCCGGGCATCGTGGGCCCCTGGCCCAAGGAGCCGTAACCGCCTAGAACGCTGACAGCGCGCCGCGCGCGGCGAGAACCTCGAGCACGCGCTCGAGCGGGATGCCGCGCGCGGCCAGCAAGACCATCAAGTGGTAGAGCACGTCCGCCGCCTCTTCGGCCACGCGGTCGTCGCTCTCACGCTCCGCGGCGCGGGCGACCTCCTCGGCTTCCTCCCGTACCTTGGCGCCCGCCGCCGCGATGCCCGCGCGGAAC
>JBKJJG010000159.1:0-5967 GCA_046598155.1 bacterium
GTTGCCGCCGCAAGCCCCCGCCTTGAGGCGTGGGGATAAGGCGGTTTCGGGGTTGCATCCTACGCCCTCTCGCCTTATCATGGAGACAGGCTCGATGCGCGTCAGGCCGAGTTGGCCTGGCCGGGTGCGGAACCGCTCCTGCGGCGGGCGGCATCGAGTCTCGACCAACCCGCGAGTAGCGGTGGTATCGCCACCGTCCACGCCCCCAGAGGGGCGTCAGAGCGGGTCGCTCGCCGAAGGGGAACGGAGCCGCCAACGAGAGCGCGCACGTCGTACCGGCCCTCATGGGACCGGGAGGGGCGCGATGAGTCGGCGTGTCTCATCCCCGGAACCCCCTGGCTTTAGCCATGGGGAGGTTCAGTAGGAAGGCCCTGTTCATCGCCGCCAAGGACCTCAGCATCCGGGTCCGGGACCGCCGCGCGGCCGTGGTTCTGCTGGTCATGCCCATGGTGCTCATCTTCATCCTCGGCCTGGTCTTCAACCCGCTGTGGCGGGGCACCGCCGAGATCCAGCGCATCCCGGTGGTGGTCGTGGATCAGGACCAGGGCGAGATCGCGCGGCTGCTGGTGGAGCAGGTGCTCGGGGCCGGCGAGGTCGGCCGGATGCTGCGGGTGGACCACATCGCCCATCCCGCGGCCGCCCGCGACATGGTGATGCACGGGCGCCGGGCCGCGGGGCTGGTGATCCCCCGGGGCTTCTCACAGGCGGTGATGACCGGACGCCCTGCGCGCCTGACGCTCTTCACAGACCCGGCCCAGAGCATCCGAGCCAGCATCGTCCACAGCATCGTCAACCGGTTCGGCGCGGAGGTGGTCAAGCGGCAGGTGGCGATCACGGTGGCGGCCGAGACGCTAATCATCGAACGCATCATGGTTCCGGCCAGGGTCGGCGCGGCCATTCCGGGGTGGCTGAAGGATGTCGAGCAGTTCACGGGCCGCCAGGCGGTGGCGATCGCCGAGGAGCGCGGCAGCGGGCCCCGCTTCCCCGCGGCGATTGACTACTACGCCGTGGGGATGGGCGTCATGTACCTGCTCTTCGGTGTGAGCATGGCGAGCCAGAACATACTCGTCGAGCGGCGCGAGGGCACGCTCGCGCGCCTGCGCACAACCCCCACGGAATCCGCCGACATCGTGGGCGGCAAACTCCTGGCCACCTTCCTGACGGGTCTGGTGCAGTTCAGCCTGCTGGTGCTCTTCACGCGGGTCTTCTACGGGGTCCAGTGGGGCTCTCCGCCGCTGCTGATCATGATGATCGGCGCAACGGCGCTGGCCGCGGCCGGGCTGGGCACGTTCTTGGCCGCGCTGGCCCGCACCCCCGAAGCTGTCGAGTCGTTGGCGCCGGCCATTATCCTGCCCATGTCGTTCCTGGGCGGCGCGATGTTCCCCATATACGTCATGCCGCCGTGGCTGGAATACGCCAGCCGGCTGACATTCAACCGCTGGGCCCTCGACGGATTCCTGGCCATCATGGCCGGCGCGGAGACCCCCGCGGCCATCTGGCAGCCGCTGCTGGCCCTGCTCGTCATGTCCGTGGTGTTCCTCACCGTCGGTACGTGGAGGCTGCGGTTCCGGTGAGCGCAGCATGATCGCCCTACGCAAGGCCGGGGCGATAGCATTGCTGTCGCTGACCATCACCGCGCGCGACCGCGGCGCGCTGCTCTGGCGTCTGGCGATGCCGCTGTTGATGACCGTACTGGTGGGTAGCGTCTTTGGAGAAGGGGCCACCGGCGCGCGCACGCCGGTGGCGGTCGCCGATGAAGACGGCAGCACCTACTCGCGGCTCTTCGCGGAGCGCCTTGGGGCTGAGCCCACGGTCGGCCTTCGGGAGACCACAGGCGCGGAGGCGAGGGCGCTGCTCGAGAACGGGCGCGTTGCCGTCGTCGTCCTCATACCGAAAGGGTTTGCCGCCCGCATCAACACGGGCAAGGATGCCGACGTGAGCGTGCGGTTCGACCCACGCCGGGGCCCGCCCATGCTCGTCACTGAGGTCGTGCGCGAGGTGGCGATGCGGTTGTCGGTGGACGCCATCGCCGGCGAGTTCACCGCGGCGCTGGCCGTGCGCGAGACGCAGGATCCCTCGCGGGGACCGGCTGTGCGCCGCCGCGCCATTGAGCGGGCCGACAGCCGCTGGTCGCCCGTGCCGCCTGTAACGGTCAACGTGGAGGTGGCGAGCGCGCTGGCCGCTGACCGGCGGCAGCGGCTCCCGACGGGCATGGAGCAGGCCTCTCCGGGCTTCACGGTGATGTTCGTCATGATGGCCGCTGCGATGAGCGCGGCCACACTGGTGGTCGAACGCCAGAACGGCACCCTGGCACGCCTTATGACCACCCCTACGCGGCGGGCTTCCATCCTGGGAGGCAAGATCGCCGGTATCTATCTTCAAGGAGTCGTTCAGATGGGCATCCTGATCGCCGTCGGCCAGGCGTTGCTCGGCGTGAACTGGGGACAGGCCCCGGCCGCGCTCGCCCTGCTCGTGGCCGCATACCTCTTCTCGGCCACCGGGCTGGGCGTCATGCTCGCCGCGGTCATCCGTACCGAGGCGCAGGCGTCCACGCTGTTTCCGGTTGTCACCATCATCCCCTCGATGCTGGGCGGGGCGTGGTGGCCGATCGAGGTCGCGCCGCAGTACATGCAGACCCTGGCCTACGCCGTGCCGCAGGGATGGGCGATGACCGGGTTCGTGAACATCATCACGCGCGGCCTCGGGCTGGCGGAGGTGTTGCCGCAGGCGATCGCGCTCGCCGGATTCGGCATAGGGTTCTTCCTGGTGGGGGTCCTGTTGTTCAAGTTCGAGTAGCCGGGCAGGAGCCCGCGGCCGGAGGTGCGGGCAGAGGGCAGGTCGAATCCCACAGGGGTCGAGGGGAGGGATCGGCATGCACTATCCCTGGTGGTACGTCCCACTTCTCACTTCGCCCATGCTCATCGCCATCATCGCGGTCTTACACGTGCTGGTCGCGCACTATGCCGTGGGCGGCGGGCTGTTCCTGGCGGTCGAGGTGCGACACGCCTACCGTACACACAACCGACCTTACCTCGCCTACCTGAAACAGCACGCCTGGTTCTTCATCCTGCTCACGGTGGTCTACGGCGCCATCACCGGCGTGGGCATCTGGTGGACGATCGGGCTCGCCTCCCCTCTGGCTACCAGGACGCTGATCCACATCTTTGTCTTCGGCTGGGCGATGGAGTACGTGACCTTCATCGTCGAGATCGTCGCCGCGTTCATCTTCTACTACTACTGGGGGCGGCCGGACCCAAAGACCCATCAGGCCATGGGGTGGATCTACGCGGCCTCGGCCTGGTTGAGCCTGGTGCTGATCACCGGAATCACCGGCTTCATGCTCAACCCCGGCGCCTGGCTGCAGAACAAGAACTTCTGGGTGGGGTTGCTCAACCCGCAGTTCGTGCCCCAAGTGCTGGCGCGCACAGGGGGCGCGATCCTGCTGGCGTCGCTGTACGTGTACCTGCACGCGGCGTTCAAGATCAAGGACCCCGCGCTGCGCGACCTGATCGCCAAGCGCTCGGCCCGTCCTGCGCTGCTAGGATCCATCTTGATTCTGACCGGCGGCCTGGGATGGTACGCGTTCCTGCCCGAGTCGGCCCGGGCTGCGCTGATGGCCTCCAGCGTCCTGACCGTGCTCATGGCCCTGATCTTCGCCACCACGGCCATCGTCTTCGTCATGCTCTACCTGGGACCTTACCGCAACCCTGGGTGGCTCTCCCCGGGCTTTGCGATCCTGTTCTTCATCCTCGGGGTGGGCGCGTTCAGCGCGGGTGAGTTCATCCGCGAGGCGGTCCGCAAGCCCTACATCGTCTACAACGTCGTGATGGGCAACCAGTTGCTGACCGAGCAGATTCCCCAGGTGCGAAAGGACGGCTATCTGGAAAGCGGCACCTGGACCAAGGCGTTTGTGGCCTCGCAGTATCCTCAGGTGATGGACGGGACAAAGATCGTTCGGGAGAAACTGCGGCAACTGCCCGAGCCTGACCAGGTGCGCCTGGGCCACCTGATCTTCCAGTACCACTGCAACAACTGCCACTCCACAACGGCGGGGTACTCCGCGGTCGGGCACCTGATGCGGGGCTGGACGCCGGACATCATCCGCAGCACCGTCCCGTACCTGGGAGACGTGAACATCTTCATGCCGCCGTGGCTGGGTACACCCGAGGAAGCGGAGATGCTGGTGAAGTACCTGACGTCAATCGCGCTGCCGCGTCCGGGCGGGATGCGATAGGGGAGGCGAAAATGGATCCAACCCTTCTGATAGGACCCGACAGTCCGCTGGGACTCCCAGCACCCTACTGGTTCACGGTGTTCTTCAAGGTGTTGGGATTCACGCTTCACACAATCCCGATGAACCTGTGGTTTGCCGGGGTCCTGCTGGCGATGCTCCTGCGAGGGCGCGGCGAGCATGCCAGAACCTGCTCGAATCGCCTGATGAACCAGATGCCGATCATCATCGCGCTGGGGATCAACTTCGGGATCGTGCCGCTGCTGTTCATCCAGGTCGCGTACTACAAGGTGTTCTTCCCCGCCACCATCCTGATGGCCTGGCCGTGGTTCAGCATCATCCTCATGCTCATCCCGGCCTACTACGGCGTCTATTTCTACGCCATAGGGCTCCGGGGGGGACGCACCGCGCCGGTTCACCGAACTGCGGGCTGGATCGGGGCGCTGCTCTTCATTGCGATCAGCTTCATGTTCGCCAACGGCTTCAGCCTGATGACCAATCTGGCCGCGTGGCCGGAGCTGTGGCAGAAGACGAGCGTGGCTGGCGCGCCGCTGGGGATCGCACTCAACACCTCTGACCCGACACTGTGGCCCCGTTGGCTGATGATGTTTGGCCTGGCGCTAACAACGACGGCCGCCTACCTGGTGGTGGACGCCGCGTTCTTCGCAGTTAGGGAAAGCGACGCGTACCGGCGGTGGGTATCCGGCTTCGCACTGCGGCTCTACACGGTGGGTGCGGCCTGGTTTGCCCTGACAGGCACGTGGTACTCGTTCGTAACCTGGCCCGCGGAGTTGCGCCAGATGATGTTCGGCGGCTCCCTGGCGGTGCTGTCGGCCCTGACCGCCATGGGCCCGGGCCTGCCCTGGTTGCTGATCCTGGCTCAGCGCAGGAAGATAACGCGGCCGCTGGCTCTGCTCACCGGACTGGCCCAGGTGGGCGTCATGGCCCTGAACGCGATCAGCCGCCAGGTGGTGCAGAACGCTGAGCTTCGCAGGTATCTTAACCTGGCCGCCGAGCAGGTCAACGTGCAGTGGAGCCCGCTAATCGTGTTCCTGATCACCTTCGTCGCCGGGCTGGGCGTGATCGGTTGGATGATCGTCAAGGCGGTGGCTGCCGCGCGGCAGCCGGCGCCGGTGAAGTGGTAGCTGACGACCCTAGCCCCGAAGTGGCCACGGTGTGACTTTACGCCTGAACGCTGACCTCATAGCGTTCTGCAGCGGGTGGTCCTGCAAGGACACCTGCGAGCTTGCCTAACAGCTCCCGGTAAAGAGGGCTGGCTTCGAATACCGTGAGGTCGGCTTCCGTGTCCCACAGATTGATCGAGATGGCTTTGCCCGTGTCGCGCTGCGTAAGGAGAAGCTGGCCCTTGAACCCTTTCTGCTCTTTCATGACCGGCACGATTGACTCGTTGACGATGCGGCTTGCCTCATCACTGTTCTCGCAAACATAGCCCAACCTCCATTCTGGCTTACGCCACGAGCGTCCGGAGTTCCGTTCGATCAAGCTCAACCTAGTTCCTGTTGCGACTACAAAGACACGGCCGCATTAGGCCGCGCCAAGAACCTGCCGGACAATCGGGATGAGCAACGAGGCGACGATGCCGCCCAAAACAACCCAAAGGATATCGACGTGCATCATGAGGGCGCCAAACGCACATAGGGCAAGCAAGGCGGACTTGAAGTCCCAGTGGAGCAAGATGGTGAACCTGATCGCGACCGTCAGTAGCAGACCAACGA
>JBKJJG010000251.1:0-2557 GCA_046598155.1 bacterium
CGACCTGCGGCTCATGTCCGCCTCCTTTGCCACGTCTCGTCCCACTTCTCGGGGTCTGGAGGGTTAGGCAGCATCGCCCTGCTACTCGGCTAGGTGGCTCCGTACCCACTTCGCCAGCCGCGCCTCCGTCATCCCACCGGCTGCCACAGCCAGCATCACCTGCACCACTTCCGCCTCCGGCGCCTCGATCTCCGTCCCGTTCAACCCCAGGAGCACCACCAGCGTCAAGAACGCCACTCGCCTGTTGCCGTCTTGAAACGGATGCCCTCGAGCCAGCCCGTACGCGTACGCCGCCGCCAAGCGTGCCAGATCGGGGCGCCGCTTGTAGGACCACTGGTGCCGCGGCCGAGCCAGCGCCGCCTCAAGCGCTCCTTCGTCCCGCAGCCCGGCCAAGCCGCCGTGTTCGCGGATCTGGTCAAAGTGGATCGCCTCCACCACCAGCCGCGGCACCCACCGCGGCTCCTTCACTTCGCCAACGCGTGCAGCGCGTGCCGATACCGCTTCGCCGCCCGCGCCGCGATCGCTAGCGCCTCCTCTGTCGTCGGGTCATAGGGCGTCAACAGGATCCCATCCATCGTCTCGACCGCTAGCAACCGGTCACCTGGCCCCACGCGCAGTCGAGCCGCCATGTCCTTCGGCAGCGTAGTGCCCACCGAACCGCCCACGCGTCGCACCGTCAACTCCCGCACCACGTTGCCACCTCCAGCCCCAGCACGCACATAGTATAACTTCTGTGCTACCGGAGGGCAATCCCGCCTGGTTCGCCGCGTGCCTGACCACTGGCGGCTCCCCTCCCGCCCTACCGCCCCTCCCACCACACGTTCCAGAACGCGTGCCCGGGTTGCCCGGTGTAGCCCTTCAGCTCCTTCCGGTGCAGGTGCAGGGGAAAGTAGTCACCGTACTTGATCGCCGGCACGTCCTCCCAAAACAGCCGCTGGGCGCGCTTCCAGATCTCCATGCGGACCTTCGGATCGGTGTGCCGGGCGAGCAGCGTCATCATCGCCGCCATGTCGCGGCTCTCGTACCACCCCGGCCAGGTGGGGCTGAGCACCAGCACCTGCGTGGGATCCGGGAAGGTAAGCTGCGCTGTGTTGAGGGCGTCCCAGAGTTCAGGACGCGCACGGCGCGAGATCAACGTCGCCCAGTCCACTACCTGGAAATCAAAGACGAACCCGGCGCGCTCCAGCATCGGCTTGGCGATCTGCGCCGAGATCCCGTAGGCCTGGTACTCCATCGTGGTCATCCACTTGATCGGCTCACCCTTGTACCCGGCTTCAGCCAGCAACTGCCGCGCCCGCTCGACGTTCTTCTGGTTGTACCGCTCCTTGCCGACGTCGGTCCACATGTAGTGCGGCTTGGGGAGCAGCGCCGGGTCCAGGCGCCAGAACTTCGGGCTGCCAAACGTCCCGCGCAAGATCGCTTCCATGTCGAGCGCGGCCAGCCATGCCTGCCGCATCTTGGGGTTGACAAACGGGCCGGACCGCTTGTTGAACACGGTGGTCAGCCACAGCGGCACCGGCGGAACGAAGGGCACCAGGTTGGGATCGCTCTGCAGCCTGGCGAAATCGTCCTGGGGTACGCTCTCGGCGAACTGGAATTCGCCGCGGGTTACGCCAGCGATGCGGACGGCCACGTCCGGGACGGGCACGATGTACAGCGAGTCGAAGTAGGCCACCTTGCGGCCGGCGAACCCATCGGGCTCCTCTGTCCGCGTGCTGTACCCCTCGAACCGGTCGAGCCGCACGTGCCGGTCGGGTGCGTGCTCGACGAACCGGTAGGGCCCGGTACCGATGTAGCGGCGAACGGGTCCTACTCCGGCCTCCTCGATGACCTCCTTCGGATAGATGACCGCTCCCTGCAGCGCCAGGGCCAGGTCCACCAGGACCAGCCCGTAGGGTTCCTTGAGCCGGAGTACGACGGTGTGAGCATCCGGCGCTGACAGCGATTGGGTGACCGCGAACAGCGCCCGGCCGCGCGTGGAAAGCCGCCCCCAGCGCGAGAGCGACGCCACCACGTCGTCGCCGTTCAGCTCGCGGCCGTGGTGGAAACGAACGCCCTTGCGCAGGGTGAACGTGTAGATCAGCCGGTTCGGGCTGACCTTCCAGGTGTCAACCAGCATCGGCTTCGGCTCGAACCCGCTGTTCAATGTGAAGAGTCCCTCGTAGACGTGCAGCATGATGTCCTGGACGATGAGCGCCGTGGTCATGTGCAGGTCCAAGGTAGGCGGCTCACCGATGTGCGCCATGCGAAAGACCCCGCCGCGGCGGGGTTGCTGCGCCCCGGTAGGACCGGCCGAAACCGTCACGAGCGTGAAGGCGAGCGCCAGCACGAAGATACGGACCGCAAGGCGTGTCAAGATCGTTCCTCCTTTATGAATGTTGTCTCGAAGTGCGCCGGTCCGGACGGCTACGGGGATTGCCGGCCTAGCAAGGGAAGGTGGCGAAGGCGCCCGGCGACCCCCGCCGCGGACAGATGCATTGTCGCGGGGCGTACGGGCCCAGGGCCCGTGCGGGTACGAATGTCGCGTTCATCTGCATTGGATCCAGGCGTGCTGCTT
>JBKJJG010000002.1:0-2607 GCA_046598155.1 bacterium
ACAGCTGGGCCACCGACCGGCCGTGGTCGGAGTGGGCGGCCGACCCGGCGGCCATGTCGCGGGCCAGCCTGCGCGCGGCGACGGTATCAATGTTCGCGCCGCAGACGCCTATCTGGGGCCGCTTGCTGCCGGGCAGTCCGAGGTTGCACGGCCCGAGATGGCAGATGGTGCAGCAAATCCCCAACTCGCCCACGCGACACTGGGAGCCCAGAGCCGCGTAGCGATCCCAGATCGTAGCGATGCCCTCGGTCTTGGCACGCTCGCGCATCTCCACGCTGGCAGGATCCGTCCGGTCCCGCTGCTGGACAGTGTCACTCATTCCATGACCCTCCCCTGAAATCTGGTTTCCAGTGCGTCTGTCAGTCGAGCCACGGCGCCGGATGCGGCGGCATCAACGGCTGCCGCCTGTCCTCCCGTACGTTCGGCTTCAATGAGAGCTTCGCTGTAGGGAATCGCCCCGATTAGTTCGAGGCCGTCCAGGTGGGCAGCCAGATAGGCCTCGTCGGCGGAACCCCGGACCCGGTTGGCCACGCCCAGCACCCGAGCGATCCCGATCTCCGCGGCCAGGCGCCTGATGCGGCCCGCGGTCTCCAGGCTCGCACGGCTGGGGTCCACCACAACCAGCAGGGCATCGGCCGCGTGTGCGCTGCGCCGGCCCAGGTGCTCCAGACCGGCCTCCAAGTCAACGAGAAGGGCCTGGTCGCGCTCCAGGGACAAGAACTCGATCACGCGACGCAGCAGCACGCTCTGGGGACAGGCGCACCCGGCGCCGCCGCGGGTGATGGCGCCCGCCACAACAAGCCGGATGCCCCGGTGCACCACGGCGACCCGCTCCACGAGATCGTCCACCCGCGGGTTCAACCGCACGAAGCCATCGGTGCCGCCGACCCGCTGCTCGATCTCCTCCCGCATCTCCAGCAGGGGCGTAATCGGCTGGGAGGGAAGCCCCAGGGCTGCCGCCAGGGTGGGGTTCGGGTCGGCGTCAATGGCGGTCACGCGGTAGCCGCGGTCCACCAGAGAGGTGGCCAGCAGGGCTGTCAGGGTCGTCTTACCGACCCCGCCCTTTCCGGAGATCGCCAGCTTCATGGGTGCAGTAGGCGCCATCTTCTCCTGCATTATCCTTGAACCCCCCACAGGGGAGGCATCGGGTGTGGAGTGGATTCTTGCGCCAGCATCCCGGTCCCGCGTCCCAGGCCAGGCCGGAGGGGCGCGCCTACCGCCTTCGCGTATCGGGGGAACACCGTATTGCACCCCGGGCTTCCAGTCGAATACACTTGTCTGCGAGTTTGCATGCCACATCGGGTACCTTACTGGGGGGGTTCTAGTGCGAGCGAGAAGAGGAGTGCTCTGGGTCGGCCTGGCCGTAGCGCTGGTTGTGGGGATGACCGTTTGGGCAAGCGCCAAGGCGCCTGACACCGCAATGTTCAAGCAGCTCTACGCTCCGAAGGAGGGCACCGACCTGGCCAAGGCCCTGCCGTGCCTGGTCTGCCACGCCAAGATGCCGCCGACCAAGACCGAGCTCAACCCATATGGGGCGGACCTGGCCAAGGCCGCGGCCGGCAAGGCCGTGGATGAGAAGACCATGCGTGCTATCGAGAAGCTCGACTCGGACAAGGACGGGGCGAGCAACATCGTCGAGATCAAAGCAGGCACGCATCCGGGCGACCCGAAGTCCAAGCCCAAGTAGTCCTGAGGGGGGCGGTCGGCTCACCCGAAAGGACCATGGCGAGACGATGGAAAACCGAGCATCTTCTGTGGTAACAAGTGACGCAAAGGTGCATGCGGCTCCATCGCGGTGATGGGGCGGCGGCGTGGTGCCAACATCATTTCGTTATGGGGGAATGTGCATGAATGCCCTCCGTGCCTCGTTCGGTCGGATCCCGGTTCTCCTGGTCATCACCATGGGGATCCTGTTCCTCGGCGTCCTGCTTGTGGCCAAACCACAACCCCCTGCCGAGGCGCAGCGGCCACCGGGCTATTTCGGCACCGGCTACGTGGGGTCTGAGACTTGCGCCGGCTGCCACCAGAAGATCTACGACACGTTCCGCACCACCGGCCACCCGGTCAAGCTGCGGCCAGCAGCCGAGGCGCGCGCCGCGGGCCTACCCAAGCCCGACTATGTCTCGTGGGACCAGATCCGCTACGTGATCGGCGGCTTCCGCTGGAAGGTCCGCTATGTGGACCAGGAGGGCAACATCATCACGGGCAGCCCGGACGGCAAGATCAGCGGCCGCAACCAGTTCAACCTCGAGACCCAGGCCTGGGTGAACTACAACGCCGGCCAGAAGATGCGCTACGACTGCGGCGAGTGCCACACCACGGGATACAGCCCGATCGGGAACCAGTTCCGCAAGCCCGGCTTCGTCGGCACCTGGGCGCTGGACGGGATCCAGTGCGAGGCCTGCCACGGGCGAGGCCAGGTCCATGCGAAGGCCCCTAGCAAGGCCAACATCCAGACCGATCGCAGCGCGGCCCTGTGCGGGACCTGCCACCGCCGCGGGACCGACATGGGCGTGATCCCGGCCGCCGGGGGCTTTGTGGAGCACCGCGAGCAGTACCAGGAGTTCCTGGCCAGCCCCCACAAGGCGCTGAGTTGCGTTACCTGCC
>JBKJJG010000202.1:0-3988 GCA_046598155.1 bacterium
GTGGGGGCGATCGCGCCCCCGAAGACCGCGCAGCCGGCAGCAGCGCTTTCCGAAGTGCCGATTGTTGTTGCCACCCCGCAGCCCGAGTCCGTGCAGCCCGAGTCCGTGCAGCCCGAGTCCGTGGAGCCCGAGTCCGTGCAACCCGCGTCGCCTAGCACCTAGACCGCCTGAGAGGGAGGGAGCGCTGTGCTTAACAGGATCATACTGATTGGCCGGCTCACCCGTGACCCCGAACTGCGGTATGTTCCCAGCGGCCATCCGGTTGCCTCGTTCTCGCTGGCGGTGGAACGCCCCTTTGCCAACCAGCAGGGCGAGCGCGAGACCGACTTCATTGACATCGTGGCCTGGCGCAAGCTCGCCGAGCAGGTCAGCCAGCACCTCAGCAAGGGACGCCTGGTGGCCGTCGAGGGCCGGTTGCAGATCCGGTCCTACGAGACCCAGGACGGCCAGAAGCGGAAGGCCTCCGAGGTTGTGGCAGACGCGGTCCGGTTCCTCGACCGGAAGGCGACCGGCGCTTCGGCAGGAACCACCGAGGGCGGGGAGTTCGCCGAGGAGAACGAGCCGGAAGTGCCGTTCTAGACCTCGCACCAGAGTTGTGACACGGAGGCATTTGCATGCCAGACGCACCCAAAAAGCAGTGGCGCGGACGCAAGCTCAAGCGGAAGACCTGCGCGTTCTGTGCGGAGAAGACCAAGGAGATTGACTACAAGGACGCTTTGCGCATCCGCCGTTTCGTCACCGACCGAGGGAAGATCCTGCCGCGGCGAGTGTCCGGGAACTGCGCGAAGCACCAGAGGCTCCTGGCAGTGGCGATCAAGAGGGCGCGCGAACTCGCGCTGCTTCCCTACGCCGGAGAGTAGGCCGGCCCGCCGGGGCCGGGCCTCCCGGAGCGCGCCCGCAACCCGGTGATGTCGGCGCGGCGCATGCGCACTCAGGGCCTGACCGAGGGCGCCATCCTGGCGGCGCTCGTGGCGGTCTTTGCCGTCGCCACCCACTACCTGCCCCTGGTCGGCATCGCAACAGCCCTGCTCTGCCCGCTGCCGCTGGCGGTTCTGGTTATCCGTCACGGTCTGCGCGTGGCGGCGGTCGCCGGCGTTGCAGCCGGCCTGGTCGGCGCGATGCTGGCCGGTCCGCTGCTGGGACTCGCCATCCTGGTCTCGTTCGCCCCGATGGGCATCGTGTTGGGCATAGGCGCCCGCCGCGGCTGGCCGGCTACGCGGGTCGTGCTGACCGGCGGGCTGGTGGCCTTCGTCTCGACCCTTCTGAACTACCTGGGCCTGATGGGCGGCACCCGGGTGAGCATGGCCGAGATGGCCCGCACCATGGAACGCAGTGTTGAGACGTCGGCCAGTCTCTACGCGCGGCTGGGATTATCCCAGGCCCAGATAGATTCGGTCTCCACTCAGATGCGGGAGTTTGCGCGGCTGCTTCCTTACATGCTGCCGGCGATGCTGGTCTTCGGCGCCCTCTTCGCGGCGTGGTTGAACTACGAGGTGGGCCGCCGCGTGCTTGACCGGATTGGATACCGGCTGGCTCCGCTGCCCCCGGTGCGGACCTGGCGCATCCCGACGGCGGGAATCTGGCTCGTGCCCCTGGCTTACCTCCTGCTGGCGTTGGGCCTGCGGCCTGGGGCTCCGGCCATCCTGCAGAGCGCCGGCTGGAGTCTGATGCTTGCCACACAGAGCGCGTTCACGCTGCAGGGGATCCTGGCCGGCTGGATGATCCTGGGCAACCTCGGATTCGGCAGGTTCGCGCAGGTGCTCGCGGTGATCATAGTCATGACGGTTCCTGCGCTGGGCCTTGTAGCCATGATGCTTGGAATCCTGGACTCGGCGCTTAGGGTTCGGGAGCGCTGGGGCCTTACGCAGGTATCCGCCAGGGGGGAGGACGCATGAAGGTTATCCTGCTCAAGGACGTCCCGGGGACCGGCAAGGCCGGAGCCACCTGTGAGGTCAAAGAGGGCCACGCGCACCACTACCTCATACCTCAGGGCCTGGCCGTGCCTGCCAGTGAGGGGGCATTGCGCGCCCACGAGCACAAGCAGCAGGCCGCGCAGCGGCGCGTCGAGCGCGATCGCGCCGAGGCCGATGGCTTGATCAACCGGCTGGAGGGCGTGGTACTAGAGGTGCGCGGCAGGGCAGGCGAGGGCGGGAAGCTGTTCGGCTCCGTGACGTCCCAACAGATCGCCGAGGCGCTGGCCGGACGAGGTTTTGCCGTGGACCGCAAGCAGATTGAACTGGAGGAGCCCATACGGGTCGAGGGCTTCTACCGGGTACCGGTGCGCGTCCGGCCGGGCAGGGTGGTGAAGATAGATCTCAACGTCGTCGGCACACGGTAGGGGGTAACCCACATCCTGCCCACGGGTTATCCCCACCGTGTCCCGCGAGATTTCTCACTTACCCACAGCTCATCCCCAAGGAGATGCACAGCTGCCCGGCCGAAGCAGTACACGCAGCCCGGCCCGGAAGGTTGCGCGCGCGCAGTTCGATGCCCGCTTGACTACCGTACATATGTTCGATAACATGAGGGAGCCCGGCCCCCAAACAGGAGTTCGCCATGAGCGTGAACCCGCCCGTTGATCGGGTGCCCCCGCAGAACCTGGAAGCCGAGCAGAGCATTCTGGGTTCAATGCTGCTGGAGCGCGACGCCATTGCGCGCGTCGTGGAGCTGGTGAGGGCAGAGGATTTCTACCGCGACGCGCACCGCCGCATCTACGAGGTCATCGCCGAGCTGTTCGAGCGTGGCGAGCCGGCCGACCTGATCAGCGTCACTGACCGGCTGCGCGTGCGTGGCCTCCTCGACGACGCGGGGGGAGCGGCTTACGTGACCTCTCTTCTACACGCCGTGCCCACTGCCGCCAACGTGGAGTACTATGCCCGGCTGGTCGTGCAGAAGGCGATGCTGCGGCAGATGATCTCCGCCGGCACGCAGATCGTCGGCATGGGGTTCCGCGAGGATCAGGACGTCGAGCTGCTGCTGGACCAGGCCGAGAAGATGGTGTTCGGCATCGCCAGCAGGAGGATGGGGCAGCACTTCCTCCCGATCGCCGAGGTCCTGCGCGAGAGCTTCGAGCAGATAGATCGCCGCTACCGAGACAAGGGCTCGATCACCGGAGTGCCCACAGGATTCGCCGAGCTCGACAAGATCACCGCGGGGCTGCAGCCTTCCGACCTGATCATCATCGCGGCCCGGCCCTCAATGGGCAAGTGCCTGAAGTTCGATGCCGAGGTTGTGGACGCGTCCACGGGAGAGGTCCGGACGATCCAGGAGATGGTGGCCGCCGGGCAGGCCGCGCTGCTCACGCTGGGTCACGACCATAGATTCAAGCCTGCTGCGCCCAGCCTGTTCGTGGACGACGGGGTCAAGCCCGTCTTCCGGGTCACAACCAGCGGTGGCCGGTCGGTCGAGACCACGCTGACTCACCCCTTCCTTACCCCGTCAGGGTGGGAACCCCTGGCCGCGCTTGCCCCGGGGGCGCTGATCGCCGTTCCGCGCCGGCTGCCAGTGTATGGACGGGCAGACCTGCCTGACCACGAGGTCAAGCTGCTGGCCTACCTCTGCAGCGGCCGGCTTCCGGCCCGCCCGCAGATTGCGGAGGACTTCTCCGACGCCGCCGCGGCCGCCGAGGCGATCCTGGCTGGGGCGCGAGGCCGGAGGGTGGCGCAGTCCGGCATCAGCGGGGGCAGCGAGGGCGGGGCCGCGGTGGCAGACCTGTTCTGGCGCTACCCCGAGATGGGGCAGACGCCGCACCTCCGGGCGCTGCCGGCGGCGGTATTCACGCTGCGCCGCGAGAAACTGGCGCTGTTCCTCAACCGGTTGATGGGTGCCCTGGCCGAGGTCGGCGAGCATCCCCACGGCTACCAGGTGCAGGCGGTCTTTCCCTCGGCCCGCATGGCACGCGGCGTCCAGCACCTCCTCTTGCGCTTCGGCGTGCCCGCCGCGCGTCGCGACGGCGCACTCACCCTGGGCGTGGGCGCCACGCTTGCCC
>JBKJJG010000244.1:0-5013 GCA_046598155.1 bacterium
CTGGTCGCACCCGCTCTTCTTGGGTAGTGAGTCCTCATCATGCGCGATCCGTTTGTGCGCGTCGCCGGGGTTCTCGTCGGTGGTCTTGCCGGCTACCAAGCGGTGATCCTCGTGTACATGTGGGTTCCGGCCGCTCCGGGCCTGGGATTCCTGGACGAGGCGGCCGGTGTGGTTCTCGGCGGGCTGATCGGCTTTTTGCTCGGACCTCCCTTGGCCAGGGTGTTCGTCAGCGCCATGGAGTGGGTCCTGGGCGGCCTCTCGCACCTCTCCCTCCACGATCTCCTCCTGGCGGTGTTCGGCCTGACCTCAGGCCTGGTCCTGGCGTTCTTCGTCGGGTACCTGCTGGAAGGGCTGCCGTTGATTGGACCCTACGTCCGGCTGGTGGCGGGCGTCGTCTTTGGGTATCTCGGGCTGCACGTGGCTCTCCGGCGGCGCGACGAGATCGCCGGCGCGCTTTCCCCTCAGGGCCACCAATCAGTCCGGGGCCGCCCCACGCCGCAGGCGAGCCCCAAGCTCCTCGACACCAGCGTCATCATAGACGGCCGCATCGCGGAGATATGCCTGAGCGGGTTCCTCGAGGGCCCGCTGGTCGTGCCCCGCTCGGTGCTCACCGAGTTGCAGCGCATCGCGGACTCGCCGGATGCGCTCCGGCGCAACCGGGGCAGGAGAGGCCTGGACATCCTCAATCGTCTCCGGCGCGAGCTGGCGACGGTGCAGATCTTGGACGAGGAGGTCCCATCGGGACAGGACGTGGATGCGCGGCTGGTGACGCTGGCCCGGCTGCACCATGCCGCCATCGTGACCACCGACTTCAACCTTAGCAAGGTCGCCGAGCTGGAGGGCGTGCGCGTTCTCAACGTAAACCAGATGGCCCAGGCGCTACGGCCGGCCGTGCTGCCGGGTGAGGAGCTCTCGGTTCACGTCGTCCGCGATGGAAAGGAGGCCGGTCAGGGCGTGGCCTACCTGGAGGACGGGACGATGATCGTTGTCGAGGGCGGCCGGCGCTACATCGGCGAGACCTTCGACGTGATCGTGACCAGCGCGCTTCAGACCTCGGCCGGACGGATGATATTCGCGCGTCCCAAGCTGAACGAGCCCGCCGGGCAGTCCGACCCGGGGCGACGGTGAAGTGACCGCCGGCGACCGCGGCCTGACGGGCGCGGTGATCGTGGCCGCCGGCAGCGGCACCCGGCTGCCCGGGCCCGTGCCCAAGCCGCTGCTGCGGCTGGGGCCCACCACGATCCTGGAGCGGACGCTTCAGGTCTTCGAGCGGTGCCCCGCGGTGGACCGGATCGTCGTCGTGGTGGGCGCCGACCATGTGACCTCGCTGTCCGGACGACTGGTAGGCAAGGTGGTGGCGGTCGTCCCCGGCGCTCACGAGCGCCGGGGGTCGGTGGCCGCAGGGCTTGAAGCGCTGCCCGAGGCGAAGTGGCTGGTGGTCCACGACGGCGTCCGTCCTTTCGTGACCCAGGCCTTGATCGAGCGCGTGCTGGAGGCCGCGATGCGATGGGGCGCCGCCACCGCAGGGATCCCGGTTGTCGACACCCTCAAGGAGGTGGACCAAAACCTGGTCCTCCGGACGGTGGACCGCGCCGGGCTCTGCGCCGTGCAGACGCCGCAGGCGTTTGCCGCCGGGCTCCTGCGCGAGGCGCACCTCCGGGCTCCCCGTACGGTTCCGGCCACCGACGACACCGGGCTCATCGAGGCCATGGGGGAGCCGGTAGCCGTGATCCCGGGTGATCCTGCCAACATCAAGATCACGACCGAGGCCGACCTGGAGCTGGCGCGCCTGCGGGTTGCCGACGAGGCAGGGTTCGGACTGCGCGTGGGCACCGGTCATGATCTCCACCGGCTGGTACCCGACCGGGCGCTGGTGCTGGGTGGTGTTCGCGTTCCCCATCCGCGCGGCCTTGCCGGGCATTCCGACGCCGACGTCCTCACCCACGCGGTAATGGACGCGCTGCTGGGCGCAGCCGGTAAGCGCGACATCGGCCACCATTTCCCGCCTGGGGATCCCGCATTTCGCGACGCGGACAGCGTCGGGCTGGCCGCATCGGTTGCAGGCATGCTCCGCGCGGCCGGGTGGTCCATCGTCAACGTGGACGCCGTCGTGTTGGCCGAGGCACCCCATCTGGCGCCGTACATTGAGGCGATGCGGGCACGATTAGCCGGAGCGATGGGAATCGAGCCGGATCAGATAGGGATCAAGGCCAGCACTGCCGAAGGCATGGGGCCTGTTGGCCGCGGTGAGGGGATAGAAGCCCACGCCGTGGCGCTACTGCGGAAGGTGGAGTAGCATGGGCCGCCGCCAGAGACCGGGAAACGCTCCCCCGCCAGAGATGCTGTTCATCGGGCGTGCCGTGGTCGCCGACCCGATCGCGGTCGAGGTTGACAGGCCTCTGGCGTTCCGACCCCGCCTCGTGGGGTTCTGGAGGGACAACGAGTTCTACCTGATCGCACGGGTGGTCGCCACTCGCCGCGAGTACGACGCCACCTACCACCGCGTGCTGACCGACCGAGGCGCGTTCGACCTGCGTTCCGTCCGGCGGGCCGACGCGGTGACGCTGCGTTCCCGCCACTGCTGGGAGGTCTGCGCCGAGCTCGACGCCATTCCCCTCGCTCGCTTGCCGTAGCGGGCGCCTCCCCTTGTGGCCCCTGCAACGCTCCGATAGACTTGACAGTCGAGGTGGCGCCATGAGCTTAGAGATACACAACTCACTAACCCGGCGAAGGGAGTCGTTCGAGACGCTGGTCCCGGGCGCGGTCAGCATGTACGTATGCGGCCCGAACCTGTACGGCCCGGCGCACGTGGGCCACGCGCTCTCGTACATCTTCTTCGACGTGGTGAGGCGCTACATCGAGTACAAGGGCTTCGAGGTCCGCCACGTTCAGAACTTCACCGACATCGAAGACCGCATCGTGGCGCGCGCGCAAGAAGAAGGCAGAAGCATCTTCGCGATCGCGGAGGAGTACATCGAACGGTTCCTCCACGAGATGGACGCCCTCCACGTGCAGCGTGCCCATCACTACCCGCGGGCGACCGAGGTCATCCCCAAGATGATCGAGATCATCGAGGGGCTGATTGCCAGAGGGTATGCCTACGAGGTGGACGGAGACGTGTACTTCCGCGTTACTTCCTTCCCAACGTATGGTCTGCTGTCCGGCCGGTCGCTGGAGCAAATGCAGGCCGGCGCCCGCATCGAGGTGGACGAGCGCAAGGAGCACCCGATGGACTTCGCGCTCTGGAAGGCGTCCAGGTCCGGGGAGCCGTCTTGGGAGAGCCCCTGGGGTCCGGGACGACCTGGATGGCACATCGAGTGCTCGGCCATGTCCATGCAGCTCCTCGGGGAGCAGATTGACCTGCACGGCGGCGGGGACGACGTGCGGTTCCCGCATCACGAGAACGAGATAGCGCAGTCCGAGGCCTACACGGGAAAGGCGCCCTTCGTGCGCTTCTGGGTGCACAACGCGCTGATGAAGCCGCCGGTCGGCGATGAGATGCACCGGCACCTGGGCAACTTCGTGGCGATCCGGGACGCGCTGGCGCGGTATGAGCCGGACGTCATTCGCCTGTTCGTCCTCTCGGCGCACTACCGTACGCCGTCGCGCTGGACGGACGAAGCAGTGGACGCCGCCGGAAGAGGCCTCGACCGGCTGCGGGCTGCCCTGGCCAACGCCGACACGGTGCTGGGATTGGACCCCGTGCCGTCACCGGACGGCCCCCTGGCAAGGAAGGCGTCGGAGAGCCGGACGGCGTTCGAGCGGGCGATGGACGATGATTTCGGCACTCCCCAGGCGATTGCGGTCCTGTTCGACCTGGCGGCAGAGATCAACCGCGCATCCGGCGCTGCCATGGGCGGGAACGTTGAGCCCGCCGGCGGTATGGTCGAGGCCGCGGCCGCTCTCCGGACCCTGGCCGGTGTTCTGGGGCTGCGGGTGGTCCCGGACGCGATTCCCTCGGGGGCCGCGGTGGCTGTCCTCCAGATCTTGGACGAGATGCGGGCAGCGGATCCCGCGTTGTTCCCGGGCGAGGGAGGTCCGCGAAGCGCCGAGGAGGCGATAGCGCTGCTGCTTTCAGGCCGCGGCCGGGCCCGCGAGGCAAGGCGGTTCGACCTGGCCGACCTGATACGGGCCCGCCTGGGCGAGGCAGGCATCGTCGTTGAAGACCTGCCCGGAGGTAGCCGTTGGCGCCTGGTGTCGCGCCGCGACGCGCGGGCTTGACGCCGGCCGAGGCGCAGATCGAGGGCAGGCACCCGGTCCTGGAGGCGCTGCGCGCGGGCAGGCCGCTTCGCAAGCTAGTGGTGGCCAGGGGCAGCGCCGCTGACAGGGCGATGCGCCACCTGGTTGCGGAGGCCCGCGCCCGGGGCGTGCCCGTTCAGGAAGTGGACCCGGCGGTCGTGCTCCAGCACGCACAGACGCGGTCGCCCCAGGGCGTCATCGCCTACGCGGCCGCGCACCGAACGGTTGAGATGTCCGACATCCTCGGGCGTGCCCGTGCCCGCTCCGAGGCCCCTTTTGTTTTGCTGCTGGACGGCGTTCAGGATCCCGGCAATCTGGGCGCCATCATCCGATCTGCCGACGCTGCCGGCGTTCACGGCGTTGTGATTCCGCGGCACCGGGCGGTCGGGCTGACACCCACGGTGGCAGCGGCCTCGGCAGGTGCGGTCGAGCACGTGCCCGTGGCCGTGGTGCCTAATTTGGGAGGGGCGATCGAGTACCTCAAGCGCGAGGGCATCTGGGTGACCGGGGCCGATCCCTCGGCACGCGATCCCGTCTATGCCGTGGAGCTGACCCCTCCGCTGGCGCTCGTCCTCGGCGGCGAGGGTCGTGGTCTTTCGCGTCTGGTACGGGAACGCTGCGACCGCCTGGTACGCATTCCGATGCACGGCGCTACCTCTTCGCTCAACGTGTCGGTGGCCGCCGGCGTTCTGCTGTTCGAGGTCCGGCGCCAGATGAGCACGCGCGAGGGGGAGGCCAGGTGAGCCGCCGGCTAACCTTTCCTTGACGCAGCAC
>JBKJJG010000050.1:0-8788 GCA_046598155.1 bacterium
GACCACCCGCATGTCGTCGAACGTGGTCACCACCCCGGAGCCGGCCCCGAGCAGATAAAGGGTCCCCTGCTTCAGGACCCAGCCCTTCGGCGTGTAACGGGCCTGCCCGGCTTCGATCAAGCGCGCCGGCCGGCCCTGCTGGAACTGGGTGATTACCACACCGTACATCGTGCCGTCACTGGTGTCGAGTTCACGCGCGTAGAACACCGAGTCCACGCCGTCCACCGGCTCGCGGAAGAGCACGTGCTGATGGACCGGCCGGGGCCGGGCCTGAATTGCCTCGCTCAAGACCTCGCGGTAGCGCGTCTCGGATCGCGGCACCACCCACTCGCTCATGCCCAGCGAGGTCATGGTGATCACCGCGCCCGCGACAAGCACGGGCAGCGCGATGCGGGCCAGGCTCCAGCCTGTGGTGCGCAGGGCGGTAATCTCGTTGCGATCGCTGAGCCTGCCCGTGGCCAGCAGCGTGGCCAGCAGCGTGGCCATCGGCAGGCCGTAGACCGCGAGGTACGGCACCCGCAGTACCAGGAGGAACAGGTTGGTGCCGACGGGCACGCCCGAATCGGCCGCCAGTCGCGCCAGGAAGAACAGGTGGTTGACCAACAGCAGCGTGGTGAATACCGCGACGCCGAACAGGAAGATGCCGCCGACCTCGCGCAGGATGTAGCGATCAATCAGCCGCATGGGCGTCAGAGCCGGAAACGCTCGCCAAGGTAGAACCGCCGGGCGTCCTCGCTGGCCATTATCTCCTCGGCGGTCCCCGCGAACAGGATGCGGCCTTCGTGGATGATCTCCGACCGGTTGGTGATCGCCAGGGTGTCCCTAACATTGTGGTCGGTTATCACCACGCCCAGCCCGCGCCGGCGCAGGTGCACGACCACCTCCTGGATCTCGGCCACCGACTTCGGGTCCACGCCCGTGAACGGCTCGTCCAGCAGGATGAACGACGGCTCCATGGCAATCACCCGGGCGATCTCCACGCGGCGACGCTCCCCACCGGAGAGCGTTGCCCCGAGCTGGTGGCGCAGGCGGGTCAATTCGAACTCCTCGATCAACCGGTCCGTCATCTCCTGCCGCGCAGCCCTAGGCCTGCCGTTGGCCTCAAGGACGGCCGCGATGTTCTCCTCGACGGTGAGGCCGCGAAACACCGAGGGCTCCTGGCTCAGGTAGCCGATCCCCCGCCGCGCGCGTAGGTGGACCGGCAGGTTGGTGATCGGCTGGTCGTCGAGCCAGACGTCACCGGCGTCAGGACGGATCAGACCCACCATCATGTAGAAGGTCGTGGTCTTGCCGGCGCCGTTGGGCCCGAGCAGGCCGACGATCTCCCCGCGCTCGACGCTGAGGTCCACGCCGTCCACAACGGTGCGCCGTCCGTAGTGCTTGAAAAGCCCTCTTGCTGCCAGCATCCGGACGCTCCTTAGGGTGGTACGATGTTCAGCCGCGGGGCTCCGCGGGCCGTGATCCTCGTTCCGTCCAGGTCCACGTCAATCTGCTCGGCCGTCAGCCGGTCGCGCCCCCGGTCCACGCGCGCGTCGCCTGTCAGGGTGGCCCGGCCCTCTCTCAGATATACCTCCACACGGTGCGCACTGCCCGAGAGTTCCCCGCGGCGCAGCCGCGCCGATCCGATCCCGCGCCCGATCTCCTCGTCCATCAGAAGCGTGATGAGATCGGCCGACATCTGGGCATCCCTGAACCGCGCCTCGGGCTCGCCGGTGGCGACAGCGGTCCGGGTGGCATCGTCGTACTCCAGACGCCGTCCAGAGAGCCTCCATTCGCCGCGCAGGAGCGTGACCCCGCCGGTCGCAACGAACCGCCTGGTCTTGAGCGATCCTTCGACCTCGGGAGCGGTCAGCGTCACCACCTGGTCTCCGCGCCCGCTGGTCGCCCGCACCGCGCCCCTGGCACGGATGCGGTCATCGGCCAGGTGGAACTCAACCGAGTCGGCCCGCACGGCCAGGTTCGCGTCGGCAAGCTCGGCGCCGGCCTCCGCGGTCAGAACCCGCGCGCGCTGATCGTAGCGGATGCGGGGGGCCCGCAGAACCGTCGTGCCTCGCGTTGCGACCGCCGGCGCGCCCTCTGCGCGCCAGACCCCGCTGCCCTCGTCGTATTCCAAGTAGGTCGCGCCGGAAAGCTCGATGGCCGAGGTTCCGGCGGCGGTCGGCGCCTGCGCGCGCGCCAGGGGAGTCCAAGACGCGCAGAGCGCGACCGCGGCGCCGACCGCCGCGCACAGGCCGGGAAGGCTACTGCGCAACCGTGACACGGATGTTACCGCTCATCCGGGTGCGCTGCAGCGACACGTCCGCGACCAGATGGTCCCCGTGAACGATCATGCCGGACTGGCGCAGCGTCACGCTTCCGGAGGCCTCGATCTGCTGCGTCTTGGGAAACCACCGGACCACGTCGGCCTCCAGCGTATACCCCGAGGTCGCCCGAGCGCGAACGCGGCCTGAGAGCGTGACGTTGCGCGTGGCCACGTAGAAGGTGCCGCGCGGAGCAGAGAAAGCGATGGCCGGCTCACCCGCCTGGAAGTATGTGCCCTCGACCGCGACAAGCGTGGCCGTGCTGAAGGCGCCGTCCACGGCCACCGATTCCGCGCGGATGTCCCACTGGCGGCGGCCCGCGGCGTCAACCGTCGAGATGGCCGTTCCCTCAACCTCGATGGGAGGAAGGCGGGCGGGCCGCGGGCTCGGGGACGGCTGGGCGGTTGGGCTCGCCGCCGGTCCAGGGACCGAGCCAGCTTGGCCGGGCGCAGGATCGGGCGCCTGCAGCAACGCCCAGATGACGAGCGGAACCACGGCGATGCCCAGGCCGATTGCTATCCACCGTCCACTGCGGGACATCGCCGCTACGCCTCCTTGGCCGCCGGCCTCATCTTACCGGACGCGGCGGCGGATAGCACCTCCGCGGCCGCGCGCCGCGCGGCGCCAGGAGGTCCCAACGCTTCTGCCAGGGAGCGCAGCCGCCGTGAGATCGCCTCTCGCGCCGGCGCGTCGCGGAGCAGCGCCAGGACCGCGCGGCTCATCTCACCGGCGGTGGCCCGGGCTTGAAGCAGCTCCGGCACCATCTGTTCTCCTGCCATGATGTTGGGAATCGAGACCCACCGCACCCGGAACGCCGCCCGCGCGTACCACCAGGTCGGACGCGAGACGCGGTAGGTCACCACCATAGGCATGCCGAGGATCATCGCCTCAACGGTGGCGGTACCCGATGCCATCAGCAGCACGGTGCTCGCCGCCATGACGTCGCGCGAGCCGGGAACGATCGTCACCGGCAGGCCCGACGACCTCACGGCTGCGGCCAGGCGATCGCGGAAGACCGGGGAGGCCTCGGCCATCGCGAACTCCACTTCGGGCGCGGCGGCGCGGATTGCGCGGGCGGCCTCCAGCATGGGCGACAGGAGGGCATCCAGCTCGAGCCCCCGGCTGCCGGGCAGCAGCCCGACCACCGGCGCGGCGGGCGTAATTCCGATCCGGACCCGCGCGCGGGCCGTCCCATCGCAGGCGGCCTCGTCGCTCGAACGCGCCAGGTCGGTCGCGGGATGTCCCACGAAGGCTACGTCCGCGCCGGCGCGACGGTAGGCCTCTGCCTCAAAGGGGAAGATGGCCAGCAGGCGGGCGCCGAGAGCGGCCACGCGGGCGGCTCGATCGCCGCGGCGAAGCGCAACCATGGGCGGGACGTAGTACACCGCCGGGATGCGCCCCCGGAGCCGTTTCAACAGCGCCAGGTTGAAACCCGGGAAATCAATGAGCACGAGCGCGTGCGGTGGGTCGGCGGTCAGTCGGTCCACGAGCGCGGACAGGCGGCGCAGGAAGGGCGGCAGGCGCCGTGCGGCCTCGAACCAGCCAATGACGCCCCAATCGCTGCTGTCCGCGATCAGCGAGACCCCGGCCGCCTCCATGTGGCGTCCGCCGATTCCCTGCAGGCAGACCGTGGGGTCCAGCGCGGCTATCTCGCGCGCCAGTTCGGCGCCGTGCAGATCGCCCGAGACCTCCCCGGCCACCAGGAAGAGCCGGCAGGCCCTAGCTGTGTTCATGAACCGGCGTGCCGAGCCGCGGAGCATCGGCGGCGACCACCGTGATTCCCGCCGCGTCGGCATCGGCAAACATCCGGTCCCGATGGATGATCAGCGTGCGGTGCGCGTCAATGCCCAGCACCCGTGCCAAGGCCTCGCGCATCGTCGCGATCGTGTCGGGCCCGACAGCCGGGATGTCGAACCTGGGATCCTGGTAGTTCCGGCTGACCTTCACCACCACCGTCTCGGCCGCGATGGCGCCGGCGCGTCGGATCGTGAGATCGGTGCCCTCCGCGGCCTCCACGGCCAGGATGACCCCGCGGCGCACGACCACCGTCTGTCCCACGTCCAGGTCTGCGATGCGCCTGGCCACCGACCGCCCGAATCGCAGATCCGCCTCTTCTTCGGGCGTGGGCGCGCGCGCGGTCAACACACCTGGGGGAGCCAGGAGGTCTCCCACGAACAGCGTCTGGTCGAGCAGCACCATGCCCTGCTCTGCCAGCAACGCGGCCAGATGCCGGAAAAGAGGAACGTCACGGCGGTCGCTGGCGCTCGCCATTACGCTCTCCATCATCGCGTCGCCGCGGGCCAACAACTCCTCCCGGCCGAAGCGGCCGGCAACCAGCACCTCGCGGACGCGGTGGGCCCGGAGCGTGTCGAGCACCTCCCGCAGCGCGCCGGGTGAGCAGCGCTGGTAGTGGTCAGCCAGATCCGGGAGGGCCGGCGTATCGCCGGCAACCTGCAGGCACACAAGGGCAAGCCCGCGGGCCTTTATGGCCCTAGCGATGACCTCGGGGAATGCCCCCGTCCCTGCCAGCAGGCCTACGATTCCGCTCTGGGCTGCCATCGCACGATCCCTCGGGTGCGCTCTCTGGCCGATCGGATGAAGGCAAGGAACTCCTGCGCCACAGGGCAGTTGGCGGCTTCGACCTCAATTGCCCGCAGTGCCTCTTCCATGGTACGCCGCTCTCTGAAGAACTGTCGGAACACGCGCTGCAGCACCAGCCGATCGGCCGGCGATACCCCCTGGCGCTGCAGGCCCACCCGGTTCAGGCCCACGGCCCGGGCCATGAGCCCGGCGGCCATCACGAACGGCGGCACGTCCTGACGGGCGCCTGAGAGCCCGGCCAGCATCACCAGCCGGCCGATGCGGACGAACTGGTGCACGCCTGAGAGCCCGCCCAGATAGGCCTGGTCCCCGACGTGGACCCACCCGCCCAACTGCGTGCCGCTGACGATGTTGGTGTCGCTGCCCACGACGCAGTTGTGGCTCACCCGCACCGAGGACATGATGAAGTTCCGATCCCCGATGCGCGTCTCGTTTCCCTCACCGGTGGCGCGCTCGATGCTGCAGAACTCGCTGAACCTGTTCTCGTCGCCGATTACGACCCGGGTCGGCTCCCCGCGGTAGGTCCGGTCCTGGGGCCGTCCGCCGGCCACCACGTGGGCGGCGAGCCAGTTGTTGCGACCCAGCTCCACGTTGTCGTGAATCGCGGAGTGCGGACCTATCACGGTCCCGGCCCCGATGACGGTGTCGGCTCCGATTACCGCGTAGGCGCCGATCTCAACGCCCTCTTCCAGGCGCGCGGACGGGTGCACGATCGCGGTCGGATGCACGATGACACCCTCGAATCCAGCGCTAGGATCGCGCATCGTCGTCCACCCGCAGCCCTGCCTGCCCCGCCGTCTCGGCCTTGACCGAGAAAAAGAACGTCAGCGTCCCGTCGGCAACGAGATGGCCGTCCACCCGAACCTCGGCCTGGACCTTCAGGAACCTGCCCCGGCGCTTGAGGATATCTACCCGGACAACCATCTGGTCGCCGGGCACCACGCGGCGGCGGAACCGGGCGGCGTCTATCGACCCGAAGTAGGCGATGCTCCCGTGCAGTTTGGGGTCGTCCAGCACCAGGCAGGCGGCCACCTGCGCCATCGTCTCCACCACCAGCACGCCCGGCATCACCGGATGGCCGGGGATGTGGCCGACGAAGAACGGCTCGTTAATGGTCACGTTCTTGATCCCAGTGATGCTCACTCCGGGGTCGAGGGCTATGATCCGGTCCACAAGCAGGAAGGGATACCGGTGGGGCATCACCCTCTGTATCTTCTCAATGTCCCACATGCTGGCCTCCTCACGCATCGCGGCCAATTCCGAACCGCCGTGCGATCTCCCGGGCGAGGGCCACGTGCAGACCGTGCCCGGCGCGTACCGCCACGATGTGCGCGCGCACTGGGCGACCCAGCAGTGCCAGGTCGCCTATGGCGTCAAGGATCTTGTGCCGCGCCATCTCGTTGGGGAACCTCGGCTCGTTGAGAAACCCTTCCGGGCCTATGGCCAGGACCGTCTCCAGCGACACCCCGCGTGCCATCCCCTGGGCCCGCAGGGCCTCGATCTCCGCTGCCATGCCCCAGGTGCGGGCCGGGGCGATCGAGGCGGCGAAGTCGTCCACGCCCTCCCGGAACTCGGCCAGCTGCGGCGCCATCGAGGCCGCGTCCGCGGTGACCACGTAGGTCACCTGGAACTGCCCGGCGGGCAGGGCCGCGATCATGCTGCCACCCTCGCTCGCCCATACCGGTTCGTCCAGCACTATTGGCGTTCTCGGCGCGTCCTGGTCCACGCTGCCCGCTGCCTCCAGGGCCTCGACGAAGATCAGCGCGCTGCCGTCGCCGCACGGCAGCTCCTCTCCCTCCACCTCGACCAACAGGTTCTCGATCCCCAACCCGTAGGCGGCAGACATGAGGTGCTCCACCGTTGCCACGCGCACCGAGCCGCCGAGCACGACGCTCCGCGCCGTCGCCGCGACCTCCTCGAGGCGTGCGGGAATGGGCGCTGCGCCGGCCACATCGGTCCGGAGGAATGCAATGCCCGCACCAGCAGGGGCCGGCAGCAGGCGCGCAGCGGCGGGCGCGCCACTGTGGAGGCCGGCTCCCCGGATCACAACCGGCCGGGCAATAGTACGCTGGCAGCCGCCGGTGATCACCGCGGTCGGAGCGCCAGCCGGACGGGATAGAACGACCCCGCCACCGGCATCGTCACCAGCACGACGTCCCTGGTGCCGCCCGGCGCCACCGTGAACACCGTAACGGCGCGTTGCTCGCCCGCGCGCATCAGGCCGACGTCCGCGGGCGTACCGTCCACAAGGAACAGGCCGCGGGCCAGGCCGCCGGCAGCGGTGGCCGTCAGCGCGGTCGTCACCTCGCGACTCGTGGAATTGGTCAATCGCAGGCGCACACGGTAGAGGACGCCGTAGTCACCCACCAGCGGCTCGCCTGTTCGGACGTCCACGAGCCCTGACATTATGCCCAGGTCGGCCAGGTGCGCGGGCTCAGAAGCCAGGTGCTCCCGGACGATCTCAACAACTGAACCGGGGAAGGTGCCCCGTGGGTGCGGGAACGCCCACGGCCCGAGATCGGTGGTTACGGTCCGATCGAGCAGCCAGGGCAGCCGGACATGAACCGCAAGATCCACCGGACCACCTTCGGTCACCTGAAACTGCATGATGCCTGAGACGAGGGCCATGGGGGCAAGGGTGTAGGCGGTGAAGGCCGTGGTTCCCTTGGGAGGCACCTCCACGAAGTAACCCCGGCCGGCCAGCAGCGCGTGCAGGAATCGCGCGGTTGAGGTAAACCCGATGAAGATCGGATCGGGCGAGGGCCCGGCAATGCCGCTCAGGTAGTGCACTCGGGCGGTGGCGGCGCCGGGGTTCGTGAGCGTGACCTTGAGAATCCGCACATGCGACGGCGTGCCGTTCATGTGGTGATACAGCAGCCGCGCGGGCCTGTCGCGGACCAGGGTTTCGTGAAAGAGCAGCCCGTTTCCGGTGATCGTCTCCGGCCGGTTGCTGACCAGCAGCACCGCGGGATCCGCCAGGTGCATGGGCTGGTTGGCAACCGTCACGGTCACCGTCCCGCGCACGTGCCCTGCGTAGGGACTGCGGATCTCAACCGCCACCGTGGTGGCCGTCGAGGTTGCCGGCGCCAGCGGCCCCTCGATCGTGATCGGCCCCAGTTCCATGGTGGCCCCGGGTTCACGCCGCACCGTCTCTTCGAGGCGGCGCTGTATCGCCTCCCGGATAAGATCAGTGGTGGCTGGGGCGCCGGTGACAACCACCTCGACGGCCGGCGGAATCACGCCGGCGGCCGGGCGGACCGAGATTCCCAACTGGGCCCTGTAGACTCCCACCCTCAGGGGCACGACGGTGCTGCCCGGGTGCCGGGCCGTGACGCGTAGAGTACCGGCTGCCAGGACCACCCCGGCGACACGGTGGTCGAAACTGCCCAGCCTGATCTCTCCGGGAACGGCAGCCGAGACCGTTGCGATGGTCGTCCCTCCGGGCGAGAGAACTACGCTCGATGGCGCGATCGTGATTGCCGGGATCGCCAGCGCCTCCTCGAGGGCCCGGGCCCACTGGCGTGCGAGCGCAGCGGGCCTGACCCCGGCACGGCCGGCATCGGAGCGCTCCGCGGAGAGGATCACAACACCGTTCACGATGAGCCTGGCGCCTGGAAGATCCACCGCCACCCTGGTCGGAGAAGGCAGGAGCGGAGCCAGGCGCCTGGCCGCGGATTCCAGCCGGTGCCGGGCCGCGGGCCCGAAGAGCCGGACAACCGGACGGCCGCGAACCCTCAACTCGGCGCCGGCGGGCCTCCCGGGCAGCAATGAAACGGAGACCTCCCCGGTCCTGGGCTCGGCGGACCTGGGAGACCCAAGAAGGAACAGCCCCACTAGAAGAGCCGCGCAGGCCGGCCCCAGACGCCTCATCTCTGACGTTTGCGGGC
>JBKJJG010000073.1:0-7505 GCA_046598155.1 bacterium
ATCATGGGCATTGACGATGACCCCGCCCCGCTCAATCTACGTTGTGGCCCGCGCAGCGGACGTCTCGATCGCGACCGTCTCCAGGGTCATTGGCACGAGTACCCGCCGGGTGCGCCCGGCCACGCGCGAACGCGTCCTGCAGGCCGCGGCGGCGCTTGGCTACTCCCCAAGCGCCCTGGCTCGTGCGCTGGTTACCCGTCAAACCCACCTGGTCGGCGTGCTCGTGGGTGATGCCACCGACCCGTACTTCGCGGGCATTCTACGGGGCGTGGAGGACACCGCTCGGGCCAACGGCTATCTGGTCCTCCTCTGCAACACCGACCGTGAGGCCGACATCGAACTGCGCTACCTTCAGGTGCTCCGCGACTATCGGGCTGACGGCATTCTGTTCGCGGGCGGATGCCAGACCGACCCCGCTTACCTCCGCGATCTGGAAGGCATTGTAACCCTCATGCGCGAGCACGGAACGGCCATCGTGGCGCTTGCCCGCTACCCCTTCGAGATCCCCGAGGTCGGCATAGACAACAAGGCGGCTGCCGGCTGCGCCGTGGAGCATCTGCTGGGGCTGGGGCATCGCAGGATCGCCTTCATCGGAGGACGGCCCGGCGTGTCCACGAGCGAGGAGCGGCTGGCGGCCTACCGGTCCACTCTGGAGGCCGCGGGCCTCCGGTACGATCCGAACCTGGTGCTGCCCGGGGACTACACTTACTCCGTGGGCCGCCGAGCGGCAGATCTCCTGCTCGCCATGGATCCCCGGCCTACCGCCGTGCTTGCCGTCAACGACGCCAGCGCGATCGGCTGCCTCGTCGCCCTCAAGGAGCGCGGGATGGAGATCCCTGCTGAGATGAGCGTGGTCGGCATCAACGACATCCCCGCCGCTCAGTACGTGGAACCACCTCTAACTACCGTCTCGGTTCCAATACAAGAACTCGGGGAGATCGGCATGCGCCACCTGCTGCTGCGGTTAGCCGGCGAGACCGTGCCCCCGTCTCAAATACTTCAACACCACCTTGTAGTTCGCCGTTCGACCGCACCACCACCACGATCGCGTCCAAGGAGCAAACAATGAGATTTGGGTTCATCCCGACCGAAGGCGGCCACTTCTTCGAACAGGCGCTGCGCGAGGTACTGCTGGGCGAGGAGCTGGGTTTCCACTCGGCATGGATGGAGGAACACCACGGCGTTCCCAACCACTACTGGCCTTCGCCGTTGGTTGTCCTGGCGGGTTTTGCGACGCGGACTTCGAGGATTCTGCTGGGGACCAACATTGCGGTCCTGCCCTTCTACCACCCGGTCCGTGCCGCGGAGGACGTGGCCATGCTGGACGTGATCTCGAACGGCCGCGCTATCTTCGGCGTGGCGATCGGCTATCGGCCACAGGAGTTTGCCCTCTACGGCGCGCTGTTGGAGAACCGGGGAGCCCGTCTGTCCGAGGCGATCCGGCTGATGCGGCGCCTGTGGACCGAGGAGTCCGTGACGTTCAGTGGCCGGCACTACGCCACCTCAGACGCGCGGATCGAGCCGCGGCCCCTTCGCCCGGTACCCATTTGGATTGGAGGGTGGGGAGATCTCTCTCTGCGGCGCGCGGCCGAACTGGGCGATGCCTGGATTCCAGGCCCGACGGCCCGCCTTGAGAAGCTGCTCGACGCTCAGGCCACCTACCGGCGCCACCTGACGAAGTTTGGGCGCGATCCGAATGGGGTTCCCACGCCCCTTACCCGCGAGCTGGTCATCGCGGAGACCGAGGCGCGGGCGCGCGAGCTGGCCGAGCGCCACCTGCTGGTCAACTATCGCGACGAGTACGGCAAGGACTGGTCGCACCCGCTGATCGGTCGGGAGGACGGAACCCCTGTGGACAAGTTAGATGACCTGGGCCGCGACCGCTTCCTCATTGGGACACCCGACCAGGTAGTGCGGCAGATCGAGCGGTTCCGGGAGACCTTCGGCGTTGACCACCTGATCTTCCGAACTTACTTTCCTGGTATGCCTCACGAGCACATCATGACCGAACTGAGACTTCTGGCGAAGGAAGTGATGCCGGCCTTCGCAGGGGACACGACAACCGCAGGAGGGATCCCATGAGATCACCCAACCTCAATGGTCTTATTCCGGCCACGGTCCTGCCCATGACCGACGACGCCCGGCCCGACCTGGAAACCCTGACGCGCTACCTGGACTGGGTGGTTCGCCAGGGGCCGGTGGGATTGGCCATCAACGCCGACACCGGCGAAGGTCCGCACCTCTCGCGGGGCGAGAAGCGAGCGGTTCTCGATGCCGCGGTGGCCGCGGTGGCGGGTCGCGCGCTCGTCATTGCAGGGATCGGCGGTCCATACACCGAGGAGGCCATCGCGCAGGCGCGCGACGCGAAGGCAGCGGGAGCGGACGCTCTGTTGGTCTTTCCCATTCCGGCCTTCTTCGGCCGCCCTCTATACCCGGAGATCCCGTACGAGTACCACCGGGCCATTGCCCGCGCCGTGGATCTCCCCATGATCCTCTTCCAGTTGCAGCCCGCCCTCGGTGGGGTAGAGTTCACGGCCGAGGCGATGGCGCGCCTGCTGGAGATTGACACCGTGGTGGCGATCAAGGAAGCCTCCTTCGATGCCATGAAGTTCGTCCAGATGCGCTCGGTCCTGGACCAGGCGCAGCGGCGGATCACGCTTCTGACCGGCAACGACAACTTCATCTGCCACTCGTTCGTGCTGGGCGCCGAGGGCGCGTTGATCGGTTTTGGGACGCTGGCCGTGCAGATGCAGGTGGAGATGATCGAGGCCGCCTTCCGCCGCGATTGGGACGAGGCGTTTCGGCTTTCCGGCACCGTACAGCCGCTGGCCGACGCGATCTTTGCCCCGCCCGTTCCCAACTACCGCTCGCGGACCAAGGAGGCGTTGCGCATGCTCGGCGTGATCGGCAGCGCCGTGGTGCGGCCTCCGCTTCTTCCCGTGGGCGACGACGAACGCGGGCGGATCCGGCTCGCCCTGGAGCGCGCAGGGTTGTTGGAGCCCGGCCGTACCTGAGGCATCACCACCGACTTCGCACCCCGCTTGCCATTGTGCGATATTTGTGGTAGCGTTTAGGTCGGAAGCCCCACAAAACAACGATACCAGGCCTAAAAGCCGAACATTCAATGCCAAACCCGATGCGAATGTTCGTTATTGGAAGTGGCGGACGCGAGCACGCGCTCGTCTGGCACCTGCATAGGCACTACCCAAACGCCGTCCTGTATTGCGCTCCGGGAAACCCGGGCATCTCCGATTTCGCCACCTGCCTGCCCATTTCGGTCACCGACCTGCTGGTGCTGGCGGACGCAGCGTCATCGCTCGATATTGAGCTGACGATAGTTGGGCCTGAAGCGCCCCTCGTCGCGGGCATCGTGGACCTCTTCGAGGCACGCGGCCTTTCCATCATCGGACCCTCGGCATCAGCCGCGGCGCTGGAGGGCAGCAAGGTCTTCGCCAAGGGTCTGATGGAGCGCCACGGGATTCCGACGGCGGCCCACGCCGCGTTTGACGAGCCCGCGTCCGCGCTTCGGTATCTCAGGGACGTTCGCGGCCAGGTGGTCGTGAAGGCCGACGGTCTGGCCGCGGGCAAGGGCGTCATCGTCTGCGACGATCCCGCTCAGGCCAGGAGCGCCGTGGAGACGATGATGGTGGACCGCGCATTTGGCGACGCCGGTCGGCGGGTCGTGATAGAGGAACGCTTCGAGGGCGACGAGGTAAGCGTCTTCGCCCTGGTGGACGGCGAGGCCGTCGCGCTGCTGCCCGCTGCGCAGGATCACAAGCGCGCGCACGACGGCGACCAGGGGCCCAACACCGGAGGCATGGGAGCGGCGGCGCCGGTCCCCCTGGACGGAGGGCTGCGCGAGCGCATCGTTTCCGAGGTTCTCGAACCCACTGCGCGGGCGATGTGCTCGGAAGGCCGCCCGTACCGCGGCATCCTCTTCGCAGGGCTGATGCTGACGCACGAAGGTCCCAAGGTGCTGGAGTTCAACTGCCGGCTGGGCGATCCAGAGGCGCAGGTAATCCTGCCGCTCCTGCCGGCCGGTCTGCCGGATGCGTTCGCTGCGCTGCGGGAAGGCCGGCTGGTTCCCGAGTGCCTGCTGGATGTGCGCGGCGCGGCGGTCGGGATCGTGATGGCGTCCCGCGGCTACCCTGAGCGTTTTGAGACTGGAGTTCCCATCTTCGGTTTCGAACAGGCTGACCGCGAACAGGCCGCCGGTGGGGCTCTCGTTTTCCACAGCGGCACGACCATCCGGGATGGAATCCTGACCACCGGAGGCGGCCGTGTCCTGACCGTGGTCGGGCAGGGAGGGACGCTGGGTGAGGCGCGTGCCCGTGCCTACAGTGCCGCTGATGGGATACGGTTCGATGGGATGCAATGCCGGCGGGACATCGGCGCCAGGCTGGAAGCCGCAGCCCAGGCCCGCAGCGTTGCCGTGCCCGCGGGCAGGAGGTAGCAGTCCGATGCCGGTAACCGCGGTCGTCGGAGGTCACTGGGGCGATGAGGGCAAGGGCAAGATCGTGGATACCCTCGCCGCCGAGGCGGATCTGGTCATTCGCTACAACGGTGGGACCAACGCCGGGCACACGATCGTCAGCGATCACGGCATCTTCCGGCTGCACCTCGTGCCCTCGGGTGTGCTCTACCCGTCGGCCGTTTGCCTGATCGGCCCAGGCGTGGTGGTCAACCCGGACGCGCTGATCGAGGAACTGGCGATGCTCGAAGCCAGCGGGATCTCCACGCGCAACGTGGTTGTCTCCAACCGCGCGCACATCGTCATGCCCCACCACGTGATGCTGGACTTGCGCGAGGAACAGATTCGCGGCAGCGGCAGCCACGGCACCACGAAGCAGGGGATCTGGCCGGCGTACGCGGACAAGACCGCTCGTGTGGGCGTCCGCGTGGGCGATCTCCTGCATCCCGCGTACCTGGAGGACGCGATCCGATACCAGGTGTCCAGGACGAACCGGATGCTGGCTGGATCATCCGGAGACCGTGGCGCCGTGGACGCGGAGGACCTGCTGGCGCGCTGCGCCCGATGGCGCGAGGCGCTGGCTCCCCGCATCGTGGACAGCCACGGGATCGTGCAGCGCGCGCTGCGCTCTGGGGCGCGCATCCTGGTGGAGGGACACCTGGGCGTGATGCGCGACCTGGACTGGGGGATCTACCCCTTCGTCACCTCTTCCACCTGCCTGCCCGGGGGAGCAGCCGCGGGCGCCGGTATTCCGGCGGCCAGCATCACCCGCGTTGTGGGCGTGGTAAAGGCCTATACCACCGCGGTGGGCGCCGGGCCCATGCCGACCGAGATCCACGACGCCACCGCGGACCTCATCCGCGACGTAGGACAGGAGTTCGGCACGACCACCGGCCGGCCGCGGCGGTGCGGGTGGTTCGACGCGGTGGCGGCCCGGTTTGCGGCCGAGGTGGCAGGTTTCACCGAACTGGCGGTGATGAAACTCGACGTGCTTTCCGGCATGGACCGGGTCAGGATCGCCACGGGCTATCGGCTGCGCGGTGTCCTGCTGGACGGGATGCCGGACACGCCCACGCTGCAGGAGGTCGAGCCGGTCTACGAAACGCTGCCGGGTTGGCGGCTTCCCGAACGGCTCGACGCTCCTAGCGATCTCCCGGTGGAAGCCCGCCTGTTCCTGGACCGCCTGGCCGCCCGGGTGGGAGTGCCGGTGACGATGGTCGGCGTGGGCCCGGAGCGCGAGGCCTTGCTGCGTCTGGAAGCCCCGGCCGGATCAGAGGGCCGACCGTGATAGAGCGCTACTCCACGCCCGAGATGCGGGTGCTGTGGGCTCCCGAGACTAAGTTCGCGGTGTGGCTGGAGATCGAGTTGCTGGCGGTTGAGGCCCAGGCCGCCCGCGGCCTGGTGCCGCAGGAGGTCGCGGCACGGCTGCGCCATACGGCACGGTGCGGGACTCCCGCGCGCATTGACGAGATCGAACGCACCGAAACCCAGCACGACGTCGTCGCGTTTCTGCGCTCGGTGGCCGAGTTGACCGGGCCCGACGCTTCGTACCTCCACCGGGGGCTGGGCTCGTCGGACGTGGTGGACACGGCCCAGTCGGTATTGCTGGTGCGCGCGGCCGACCTGATCCTCGAGGCGCTGGCCGGGGTACGCCGCGTCACCTCCGCGATGGCTTCTACCCACCGCTACACGCTCATGGCCGGCCGGACGCACGGGATGCAGGCCGAGCCCATCACCTTCGGGGTCAAGGTGGCGCTGTGGCACGCGGAGCTGGGCCGGGCCGAGGCCCGACTGCGCGCGGCGCGGGAGGCGGTGCGCGTGGGCAAGCTCTCGGGCGAGGTGGGAACCTTCATTCACAGTCCTCCCGAGATTGAGGCCGCGGTGTGCGCGGGGCTGGGTCTGGAGCCGGCTCCGGTCAGCAGCCAGATCCTGCAGCGCGACCGCCACGCCGAGTACGTGGCGGTTCTGGCCATACTGGCCGGGAGCATCGAGAAGATCGCAACCGAGATCCGCTCGCTGCAGCGTACCGAGGTGGGAGAGGTCGAGGAGCCGTTTGGGGAGCGCCAGACCGGATCTTCCGCGATGCCCCACAAGCGCAACCCGATTCTGTGCGAGCGACTGGTGGGGCTGGCGCGCGCCGTGCGCGGCGCGGTGCCCGTTGCGCTGGAGAACCAGGCGCTGTGGGGCGAGCGCGACATCAGCCACTCCTCGGCCGAGCGGTTGATCCTGCCGCAGGCGACCGGGCTGGTGCACTACATGTTGGGAATCCTCCACCGCGTGCTCTCCGGGTTGCGCGTCCACCCAGAGGTTATGCGGCGCAACCTCGAAGCCACCGGCGGCCTGGTCTTCAGCCACCGGGTGCTGTTGGCGTTGATGGACAAGGGCCTCAGCCGCGAGGATGCCTACAGGATTGTGCAGGAGACAGCGGCCGAGGCGCTGGAAGGCGGCGGCAGGTTCGGTGATCTCCTGGTCGCCCGCGGCGTGCTCGCGTTGGCGGAACGGGACGCGTGCTTCGATCCGGAGCCGTACCTGCGCCACGTGGACGCGATTCTGGAGCGCGCCGGCATCCCGCGATGAGCCTTCCAGACGCACCAGCCGTCGTTGCCACCGATCTTCCCCTGCCGGTGTTCACGCGGGGCAAGGTGCGCGACGTCTACGATCTGGGCGAACACCTTCTCATCGTGGCCACCGATCGCCTGTCGGCCTTCGACCACGTGTTGCCCACACCCATTCCCGGAAAAGGCCGCATCCTTACCCGCCTATCGGCGTTCTGGTTCGCGCGCACCCGCTCCATCGTCCAAAACCACCTGATAACCACGGATGCACGGAAGATATCCTGGCCTTTGGCGGCCCACGAGCACGCCTCATTGCTGGAGGGTCGGGCCATGCTCGTGCGCCGGGCCAACCGGATTGACGTGGAGTGCGTGGTGCGGGGGTACCTGACGGGATCGGGGTGGCTCGAGTACTGCCGGGACGGCGCGGTCTGCGGCGTGCGGTTGCCTGTTGGTCTCGTGGAGGGCGCCCACTTGCCGCA
>JBKJJG010000030.1:0-3323 GCA_046598155.1 bacterium
GTACCGACTGCTGGGCGAGGCCCTACTCCCTACCCGCGACTGGCGGGAAGCGGCAGCGGCCGTGGTGCGGCTGCTCCGCGATCCGGACGAGCGACAGCGGCGTGGCGCGGTGGGGCAGGCGCGCATGGGACCAGCGGGTGCGTCCGAGCGCATCAGCGCAGCCCTGCTCGAGATGCTCTCCCGGGCTGAGGAATAGAAGGCTCCTGGCAGCGGCTCCTATTGGACCTAGCGGCACCGGCGATCGAGATTACGCTTCACGACGAGCCTGAACTCCCCCGGCAGCCCGGCCACGACCCCTGCCGTCAGCACGGGAAGTAGCCGCGCGTTCCGCGGGATGGCCTGCCGTTCCCGCAGAATCCCGCCGCGACCAAGCACCTCTTCGAGGGTCAGACTGCCAGCGCCGCACTCGAACAGGGTCTCCAGGTCCATCCCGATGATGGCTGGCAGTCCCACAGGTTCGGGCTGGCCCTGGGCGGTTCCGGAGAAGACCGCGACCTGTCCGCCCTTTAGAGAAGCAGAACCCCTTCCGCTGCTTCCCGTGTCTCCCGGGAATCGAGCATCCTGACGGCCCCATCAGGCCCAACGAAGAAGGGGCTGGCAGGCCGGTCGAGGAGCACAGTGCAGCCAATCTCTTCCATCGTCTCCCTCTGAAGCGCCTCGATGGCAGACTCACCTGGCTCGACGCGTCCGCCTATGCAACCCAGCCCGACGGTGATCTCGCCTCCTGGCCCGTGCGTCCACCTCACGGCGCGCTGATCCAGAACGCCTGGCTCCACGCCCGATGCGGCCCGGCCCGGCACTCCACCCGTACAAAACCCTCGTCCCCGGCAGGCGCGTACCGGCCATCCCCTCCGCGCAGGACGGCACGAGAGCGGCCCGTAGCATCGAACACGTGCACTTCGTCGGCGCTACTGCGCACAGCAATCGCACCGCCGGCGACGCCGAAGTCCGCTTCCACACCCGTGCTGGCGTAGAACGCCCCGGAAAGCAGCGCCCCTCGCAAGGCATCGGCCGTGATCGCCTCCACCCTCACCATCACCCAGGCGCGATCGAACTGCAGCGACGTGTGGCAGTCGTCGGCCGCGACCGCCCCGATGCGCCCCTCCGGGCCGTGCGCCCAGGCGGCGCGGACCCAGCGGCGCAGGTCCTCGTCCGGGTTCGAGTGCGGGTTCCAGATCTCAACCAGAAATGGCCCTCCTAGAGCCGCCATCGTCTCAGCCGTCCAGGCGCCGGTCCACAGGTTGCCTGTCCAGGATGGGTGGTTCAGACACGCGATTCCACCACCGGACTGGGTCCGTGTGATGCGTTCCTGGGCAGATCCTTCCCCCAGCACCCGGTCAACCAGCAGACGGCCCAGGTGCTGGCCCAGCGGCGGCAGGCCTCGAACGATCGTCTCCTCCACGCCCGGCAGGGCCAGGAACGAACCGTCGTTCAACTCATCGCAGCGCGTCACCCGGTCGTGATCAGTGAAGCACACGAAGTTGTACCCGGCGTCACGGTAGCGCATCGCCAGGTCGGCGGGTTCGAACCGTCCGTCGGACCGCCGCGTGTGGCAGTGCAGTTGCGCCTTGCGGTAGGTCCCTGGGATTGCGTACGGATCGCTGATCTGCATCTCGATCACCTAATGAAGGCCTTACGCAGCGCGCGCCGCCCTCCGGAGCATCCTTGCCGCCCGCGGGGACGCGTGCTACGATGCGCGTGAACCGGTCCTGATGACCCCATGCAGATTACCATCTCTCTCTTCGCCGCCCACCGGGAAGCCGTGGGCACCCCGACCGTTCAGCTCGCGGTCCCAGAGGACACTACGGCCGCTGGACTCTGGGAAATTCTCACCGCCCGGTATCCGAACCTGAACCGCATGCCGCGCCCGACCACGGTGGCGATCAACGACACGGTGGTGCCGCAGGACAGCGCCCTGGCCGATGGCGACCGCGTCGCGCTGCTGGCTCCGGTCAGCGGGGGCAGCGGGAGCGCGATCCTAGAGCTCACCCGCGAGCCGATACGCGTGGAAGCGGCGCTCGACTCGGTGCGCCACCCGGGCGCGGGCGCGGTCGTACTGTTCCTCGGCACGGTCCGGGACCACTCGCGCGGCCGCCACGTCGAGCGTCTCGAGTACGAAGCATACGAGGCGCTCGCGCGGACCGAGATGACCCGAATCGCGGAGCAGGCGGCCGAACGTTGGGGCGCGCGCATCTCCATCGTTCACCGCCTGGGCACCCTGACCGTCGGCGAGATCAGCGTCGCCGTCGCAGCGGCCGCACCCCACCGACGCGAGGCGTTCGAGGCCGGCCGGTTCGCCATTGACGCCCTCAAGCAAACCGTCCCAATCTGGAAGAAGGAGATCTGGGCCGGCGGCGCCGAGTGGATCAGTTAGGCCGCCCGCTCGGGCACCAGCACGATCTTCCCAAACTGCTCGCGCCGCTCCAGCATGCGGTGGGCTTCCGCGGCCTGCGCCAGCGGCATCACCGCGTGGACCACGGGACGGACGCCGCCGGATTCAACCAGCCGCATCACCTCGAGCATCTCACGCTTGGTGCCTACCCAGGTCCCGTGGATCGCCAGTTGCCGCCCGTAGATGTACCGGATGTCGGTGGTCCCGTCGGCGCCCGTTGTGGCACCACAGGTTACGAGCCGGCCCCCCCGCGCCAGCGACCTGAGACTGGTCTCCCAGGTGGCCTTGCCCACGTGATCGAACACCACGTCCACTCCCCGGCGGTCGGTCAGCCGGCGCACTTCCTCATAGACGTCTTGCTCGGAGTGATTGATCGCCGCATCGGCGCCCAGCTCCCTGGCGCGGTCCAGCTTCCAGTCCGCGCCGGCAGTGGCGATCACCCTTGCGCCCAACCGCCGCGCGATCTGCACTCCGGCACTGCCCACACCGCTGCCCGCACCCCAGACAAGCACGGTCTCACCCATACGGATGCGGCCGTTTGTTACCAGCATGTTCCACGCGGTCAGGAAGACCAGGGGCACCGCCGCGGCCTCCTCGAAACCGAGGTGGGCCGGCTTGGGCAGCACATTCACGCGAGGAACGGCGATGAACCCGGCGTAACCGCCTGGGATGTGTTCCCCCAAGATCGAGAACGAGTCGCACAGCGTGTCGCGGCCGGATATGCAGGCCGGACACTGCCCGCACGAAACCCCGGGCGAGATCATCACCTCGTCACCAACAGCCACGCCGGTGGCGCGATCGCCGACGCCTGCCACAACGCCGGCCACATCGGCGCCCAGGATGTGGGGAAACCGCAGCCGCAGCCGGGGCAAGCCGCGCCTGACCCACAGGTCAATGTGATTCAGCGCCGCCGCCCTGACCTCGACGAGGA
>JBKJJG010000119.1:0-10923 GCA_046598155.1 bacterium
CCGGCGGGCTGATCATGGTCGCAGGCTACTTCGTGACGCAGGCCTACCTGCTTGGCCTGGGGGTACTGCCCGCTCTCGCGGAGGTGCCCTACAATCTTGTTCAGGTCTCGGTCGGGATCGTCGCAGGTTTGGCGGTGTTGGTGATCTTTAACCGCGCCCTGCCGGCTCGACCCCGATGAGGGTCGGGAAGCTCTCTCCGACCGAGCTGCGGAGCCGGGTCTTTCCGTTTCTGGGGCACCGGCACGATGTCCTTGAGCACGCCGGGATCGGGCGCGACTGCGCGGTCATTGACTTTGGTGCCGAGGTCTGTGTTGCCACCAGCGATCCCATCACGGGCGCGAGTGAGCATCTTGGGCGACTCGCCGTGCACGTCGCGTGCAATGACCTGGCCGCATCCGGCGCCGAGCCCGTGGGCCTGCTGCTGACCCTGCTGCTGGCCGGGGCTACCGCGGAGGAGGATCTTGACAGGATCATGCGCGAAGCCGGTGCCGCGGCCCAGTCTGTTGGGGTAGAGATCATAGGTGGGCATACCGAGGTGACGCCGGGATTGACCAGGCCGCTGGTGGTGAGCACGGCCATCGGACGGGCCCCATCCGGCGGATTCGTGACCGCGGGTGGCGGCCGCCCCGGCGACGCGGTGGTCCTGACCAAGGGGGCGGGTGTCGAGGGCACGGCGATCCTGGCCGCTGATCTGGCCGACCGCCTGAGACCGCTCGTAGGAGAGGCGGTGCTTGGTCGCGCTCGGGGGTTTCTAGACCTGATATCCGTGGTGCCCGAGGGACGCATAGGTGCCAGGTGCGGAGCGACAGCGATGCATGATGTGACCGAGGGCGGGGTGCTCAACGGGGTTTGGGAGCTGGCCGAGGCGTCTGGATGTGGGGTCCGGCTGGAAGCCGATGCGGTTCCGGTGCTCCCCGAGACTCGTGAGATCTGCGAGGTCCTTGGCGCCGACCCGCTGGGCCTGATCGGAAGCGGCGCCATGCTGATCGCCGTCGCCGACCCCGGCCTGCTTCTGTCGGAACTGACGCAGGCGGGCATCGCCGCAGCGGTCATCGGGCATCTGGAGAAATGCGGCCGCACGGTCATCCGCGGGGGCCGGAGCGAGGCGCTGGCGCCTCTTGACCGCGACGAGCTGTGGCGCATTCTGGAAGCGCCGTGAGTGCCACCGATTGGCCTGTCGATGCGGTCCCGAGAGGGTAGCGCGGATCAGATCGCGGAGGTGTTTGCCTCGCCCGCGCAGCCCACGGGCGAGGATGGGGTGGCTATCTCGAACGGCTGGCACGCCGCGACTTGAGGCATGAGGTGCACACCTGAGCCCGCTTTTCGACCCCTTCTACCGTGACCCGCACCTTCTGGAGATTCGGCAGGAACCGGCGCCGCGTTCGCACGTGCGAATGGCTGAAGCTGCCTCCGGCTACCGGTCCCTTTCCACAGACTGCGCAACGTCGTGCCATTACACACCCCTCTGGTTCGCGTGCCGTGGTCTAGCGTCTGGATGACGGCCGGATTCTAGCACAGGCCCAACGGGTCCGCAACCGTGCAAGGAGAGCCCTGCGGGGCGACGAACAAGAAGCCAGACCTGCGGCTGGTCCCAGGTCGGTGAGCGATGACCAGGCGCCTCGTTGCTTCTACCCGCCCACCAACCGTCGCCGCATTGGCGCGCCGGATGGATCCGCACAGCCCCGTGCAGTACCTGCGGGGCGTGGGGCCCTCCCGGGCGGCCATGCTTTCCCGGCTGGGCATCACCACGGTGCACGACCTGCTCCTGCACCTTCCCCGTCGTCATGAGGACCGGCGGAACCCAACGCCGCTCGGCCGGCTGATCGAGGGCGCCTATCAGGTGGCCATCGTGCGGGTCGAGCGCGTGCAGACGATCCGGACGCGACGCGGTACCACGCTGGTTAGGGCCGGCGTGGTGGACGCCTCTGGCGCCGCGCACGCGGTCTGGTTCAATCAGCCCTACCTCGGGCAGCGTCTTTCCCGCAGTCAGCAGATCAGTCTCTACGGGCGGGTCGAGCGGCTCGGCAGGGGGCTCCAGTTCGTGTCGCCGGAGGTTGAGGTGCTGGAGCCGGACGCCGAGCCCTGGCAGGTCGGGCGGCTGGTGCCCGTCTATCCCTCGACCGAGGGGTTGCCGCAGCGGGCGCTGCGCTCAATCGTGCGCGCGGCCCTTTCAGGGTACGCGGCCGAGATGCCGGAGCTTCTGCCCGAGGGGTTGCGCCACCGCATGCAACTGCCCGACCTGCACCAGGCGCTGTGGGCGGCGCACTTCCCCGACGATGAGCAGGCGCAGGCCACGGGCCGCCGCCGGCTGGCTTTTGAGGAGCTGCTGGTCCTGCAACTCGGTATTCTGCAGCAGCGCCGCGCGCTGCACCTGACTCCCAGGCGCGCGCAATACGGACCGTTCGAGAGCGCGGTGTCCAGGATCCTGGCGTCGCTGCCGTTCGCGCTCACCGGCGCCCAGAAGCGCGTCATCGGCGAGGTCCTGGCCGACCTGCGGGGAGAGGCGCCGATGAACCGGCTCCTGCACGGGGACGTGGGGTCCGGCAAGACCGTTGTCCCCGCCGCGGCGCTGCTGGCCTGCGTTGAGGGCGGCTGCCAGGGAGCGCTGATGGCTCCGACCGAGATCCTGGCCGGACAGCACTTCCTGACCGTGTCGCGCCTGCTGGCGCCCATGGAGGTGGACGTGCACCTGCTGACCGGCAGCGTGGATGCCTCGGAACGGGGGGCGGCGCTGGGCGCGCTGCGGCGGGGGGACCGCTGCGTGATCGTGGGTACGCACGCGCTGTTGGAAGAAGGGGTGGTCTTCGATCGGCTGGGCCTGGCGGTTGTGGACGAGCAGCACCGGTTCGGGGTCATGCAGCGGTCGCGGCTGCGGCAGAAGGGTCTGGCTCCGGACATCTTGGTGATGACCGCGACACCCATCCCCCGTACCCTGACGCTCACGGTCTACGGTGACCTCGACGTCTCGGTGCTGGACGAGATGCCGCCCGGCCGCCATCCCGTGAGGACATTGGTGCGGCCTACCACCTCCAGGCCCGCGGTCTACGCCTTCGTTCGCGCTCAGGTGGCTGAGGGCCGGCAGGCCTTCGTGGTGTGCCCGCTGATAGAGGAGTCCGAGTCTGTGGCGGCGCGATCGGCCGTCGAGCTGGCACGCGAGCTGGCGGCGGGGCCGCTTGCCGGTACGCGGCTGGACGTGTTGCACGGCCGCCTTTCCCCTTACCAGAGGGAGGAGCGGATGGAAGCGCTCCGGGCTGGCACGATTGACGTGCTGGTGGCCACCACCGTGATCGAGGTAGGTATTGACATTCCCAACGCCTCGATCATGATCATCGAGGACGCGGACCGCTACGGGCTGGCTCAGCTCCACCAGCTGCGCGGCCGGGTCGGCCGCGGCCCGGCGCGCTCCTACTGCGTGCTGATCGCCGACCCGGCGACAGAGGTAGGTCAGCGCCGTCTCCAGGTCCTGCGGTCCACCAACGATGGGTTCCGGATCGCCCAGGAGGACCTCAAGCTGCGCGGGCCCGGGGAGGTTCTGGGCGTCCGCCAACACGGCCTGGGTGGGTTGCGGGTGGCAGACCTGATAGGAGATCTCCCCCTGCTGGAGGAAGCCCGCAGGGAGGCTGAAGCGCTACTGCGCGAGGATCCCGATCTAGTCTCTCCTGAGGCGCAGGGACTGGGTGAGGCAGCGCGACGCCACATGGCAGCGCGCGCAGGCCTGGCCTCGGTGGGCTGACCGCGGTGAGTCCTCGACGCCGCCCTGCTGCTTCGTCCCCCCGGGGGACGACACGGGGCCGGTTGCGCCCCACCGCCGCGCGCGTGCTAACCGGGCTGTATGATTCCCTGGGGGAATGGGTGGTCGGGCGTGCCGTTCTTGACCTGTTCGCGGGGACCGGGGCGCTCGGCATAGAAGCCCTCCTGAGGGGGGCGCGCCGGGCGGTCTTCGTGGAACACGACGCGGCGCACGTACGGGTGCTTCGCGAGCAGCTGAGGCACCAGGGGCTGGAGCAGAGCGCGGCGGTGCTGCGCGAGGACGCGGTTGAGGCGGCAGGCCGCCTGGCCCGCGCGGGCGAGGTGTTCGACCTGGTGCTCCTGGACCCGCCGTACGGGATGGGGTTGATCACGCGGTCCCTGGCCGCGATCGCCGATTCTGGGGTCCTGGCTCCAGGAGGGCTGGTCGTGGCAGAAGGCCACTGGCGGGACAGGCCTACCCTGGCTGCTGGCCAGGAGATGGCGCGAGAGGCGCGGTACGGCGAGACCGCGCTGTGGTTCATTCGCACCAGCGATGGGCCCCGCTCCTAGCGGGAGAAAGGAGCCGGCGTGCGTACTGCCGTCTACCCTGGGAGTTTCGACCCCGTTCACTTCGGACACCTTGAGGTCATTCGGAGGGCCGTCCGCCTCTTCGAACGGGTTATCGTTGCGGTCGCGGAGAACGTTGACAAGGGCCTGGGTATCTTTCCGCTCGAGGACCGCGTGGCGATGTTGCGGGAGGCCGTCGCGGAGATCCCAACGGTCGAGGTGGCGGCTTACAGCGGACTGACCGTTGACTTCGCACGCGCGCGCGGCGCGTCCTGTCTGATCAAGGGGTTGCGCGCGGTAGGGGACTTTGACTACGAGCTCAAGCAGTCGGCGATGAACCGTTGGCTGACTCCTGACCTAGACACCCTGCTCTTCATTGCCGATCCCGAGTATGCGTTCGTTTCGTCGTCGCTGATCCGCGAGGTGGCGGCGTTGGGCGGTGACGTCAGCGGGCTTGTGCCCCCGGCGGTTGCCGAGCGACTGCGGGTCCGGTGGCCCAGGAAAGGTTAGCCCGTGGAGACCGTGCTGGAACTGCTCGATCGGGCCGAGAGCGTGCTGCGGCGTCACCTGGGGCGTCTGCCGGCCGAGCGGCGCCAGGCCATGGAGGACGAGGTCCTGGGCCTGTTTCGAATGGCGCGCGCGGCTCTGCCCAGGGAGCTCCATCAGGCCTCCCGCCTCATGGAGGAAGCGGAACTGGCCCTGGCGCGCTCTCGCGAGGAAGCCCGTCGCATCGTCCTGGACGCGCAGGCCCACGCCCGTTCGCTCGCCGAATCCGGAGCCGCTCACGGGCGTGCTTCGGAGGGCACCGCCCTGATCGAAGAGGCAAAGCGCGAAGCCGACCGCATCCGGCGTGGGGCGGACGAGTATGCCGCCGCCGTGCTGGCGCGTCTGGAAGCGGAGATGGAAAAGATCCTGGCCGCAATCCGCCGGGGACAGGAAGTGCTGCGCCCCTCCGGCGGGCGTGACCGGCGGGCGTGACCGGCGGGCGTTTTCGGCGGTCCGGGCGATGGCGTTGATTGACACCCCAAAAACCAGGTCCCTATAATGGGCATGTTTAGCGAGGCGCACCTGCCGTGAGAGTAGATCTCCGTTCCCTGCGCGCCGAACGGGGCGCTGCGCTCGTGGTGAGTTGTAGCGAGCCGGTGGCGAGCGGGATTGACGAGATGCCGTTCGTCGGACCCGTTGAGGGAACCCTCTCGCTCACCAATTTGGGACCGTCCCTGCGCGTGGATGGCCGGCTGGTGACGCAGGTTGATCTGACGTGCGATCGCTGTGCCGCGCCGTTCCGCGCCGCAATTGAAGCGCTCGTGCGCGAGGACCTCGCCTGGGACGGTGAGGAGTTCCTCGTGGCAGCGCAGGGCACCACCGTACTGGATGTTGACGCGCTGGCGCGAGAGATGCTCCTGCTGGCGCTGCCCTCACCGGCGCGCTGCCGTCCCGAGTGCCCGGGGCTGTGCGGCAGCTGCGGGGCCGACCTCAATGCCGGGCGTTGCGCCTGCGAGTGAGTCCGCGCTGTGCGCGGAGAAACAGGAGGAGATTCTGTGGCCCAGAAGAGACGAAGTCCCAAGTCAAGGACGGGGTCCCGCCGAAGCCAGTGGAAGGCGGCCCCGATTACCCTGGTGACGTGCCCGCAGTGCAAGTCCCGGATCGTTCCCCACCGGGTTTGCCCTTCCTGCGGCTTCTACGACGGGCGCGAGGTCGTCGTGGTCAAGAGCCGGCAGTCCAAGAAGAAGGAAGCGTAGTGCCCGAGGCGCGAGCCCGGCGATGAGGATCGCTGTGGACGCGATGGGCGGGGACCACGCCCCCCGCGCCATCGTGGAGGGAGCGATCCATGCCGCCCGGGATTTTGGCGTCGAGCCGGTGCTCGTGGGCGTCCCGGCGAGTATCGAGGCGGAGTTGCGCCGCGTCGGCGCGGGCGGGCTGCCGGTTGAGATCGTCGAGGCCCCAGAGGTCATCGAGATGCACGAGCACCCGGCGATGGCCCTGCGCCGCAAGCGCCGGTCCAGCATCGCCGTGGCAGTGCAGCAGGTGCGCGACGGCCGCGCCGACGCCGTTGTCAGCGCGGGCCACACCGGCGCGGCGATGGGCGCGGGCCAGTTGTACCTGGGACGCATCAAGGGGATAGACCGGCCGGCCATCGCCGCGGTGCTGCCCACCGTGGGCGGCCGGCCGGTGGTGTTGCTGGACGCAGGGGCGAACGTGGACTGCAAGCCGCAGCACTTGGTGCAGTTCGGGCAGATGGGCAACATCTACGCGCGGGAGGTGCTCGGGGTTCCCTCGCCACGCGTGGGCCTTCTCAGCAACGGCGAGGAGGACATCAAGGGCAACGACGTGACGATTCGCGCCGCCGCCATCTTTCGTGATTCCGATCTGAACTTCGTGGGCAACATCGAAGGGAAGGACCTCTTCTTCGGCCTCGCGGACGTGGTGGTCTGCGACGGGTTTGTCGGGAACGTCGTGTTGAAGTGCGGGGAAGGGTTGGTTCTGGCGATCCGCCAGATCTTCACCTCGGAGCTTCGGGGCTGGCGCGGCCGGCTGCTGGCACTCTACCTGCTTCCCCTGCGCGGTCCCGCCAGCAGGATCTGGGGGCGGCTCGACTACCGGGAGCACGGGGGCGCGCCGCTGCTCGGCATAAACGGCGTGTGCATTATCGCCCACGGCCGGTCCAACGCCCGTGCCATCCGCAACGCAATTCGCGCGGCGATGGATGCCGCCACGCATCAGGTGCCGGTACTCATCAGCGCCGCCATCCACGGTGAGAAGGCGGCAGCCCTTCCGTGTCTCAGGTGAGGCCGCGCGAAGGTAACGCCGCGGAAAACGGAGGACCACTCATGGCAGTTCGCGGTTCAACCATCGCGGGTATCGGACGCGGGATTCCGCCGCGCGTCCTGACGAACAAGGAACTTGAGCGGATGGTGGATACCAGCGACGAGTGGATCCAGACGCGTACCGGGATCCGTGAGCGGCGCATCGCGGCGCCCGAGGTGGCCGCCTCAGACCTGGCCGTCGAGGCGGCGCAGGAGGCGCTTGCCGACGCGGGGGTTGGGGCAGACGACCTCGACCTCATCGTCGTGGGAACCGCGACGCCCGACATGCTGTTCCCGGCGACCGCGTGCTTGGTGCAGGACCGGCTGGGCGCCCGGCGCGCCGGAGCCTTCGACGCGTCGGCGGCCTGCAGCAGTTGGGCCTACGGGGTGGCAGTGGGGCACGCGGCGATTGCCTCCGGCAGGGCCGAGACCGTGATGGTCATTGGCACGGAGGTCCTCTCGCGGATCACCGACTGGAGCGACCGGGCCACGAGCGTGCTCTTCGGCGATGCCGCCGCGGCGGTGATCCTGCGCCCGTGCCAGTCCGGGCAGGGGTTCCTGGCCTTTCACCTGGGCGCGGACGGTGCAGGTGCGCCGCTCATCGAACTGCCGGCCGGCGGATCGCGCCGGCCTTCGGGAGCGGAGACGGTCGCGGCTCGCATGCACTACCTCAAGATGAACGGTCGCGAGGTCTACAAGTTCGCAGTTCGGGCCATCCCTCGCGCCATCGAGGAGGTGGTGGCGAAGGCAGGCTTCATGGTTGGGGACGTGGACTGCTTCGTGCCTCACCAGGCAAACGTGCGCATCATCGAGGCCGCGGCCGAGCGGCTGGGCCAGCCGATGGAGCGGTTCTTCGTAAACGCGGACCGGTACGGCAACACCTCTTCGGCTTCGGTCCCGGTGGCGCTGTACGAGGCCGTGGAGCAGGGGCGCATCCGCTCGGGCAGCCTGGTGGTGTTCGTGGCGTTTGGGGCCGGCCTGACCTGGGGCGCCGGTGCGATCCGCTGGACGGATGATTCGGCCCTGGCGCGGCGTGCTGGCAGCAGCGCGCCATGATTGCGTTCGTCTTCCCGGGGCAGGGAGCCCAGTACGTGGGCATGGGCGTGGAGCTTGCCGCACGGTACGCGTCGGCACGCCGCGCCTTTGACGAGGCCAGCGAATCGGTCGGGTTTGACCTGCTCGAACTCTGCCGCACCGGCCCGGAGGACAGGCTGCGCGAGACCGAGAATACGCAACCGGCCATCCTCACGTGCAGTTGGGCGGCCGCTGCCGCGCTGGCCGAGCACGGCGTCCGGCCCGAGATGGCGGCAGGCCTCAGTCTGGGGGAGTACACGGCGCTCGTGGCAGCGGGGGCGCTTGCCTTCACCGATGCCGTTGCCCTGGTGCGACAGCGCGGGAAGTTCATGCAGGACGCGGTGGAGGGACGGCACACGGCGATGGTGGCGGTAATGGGCCTGTCCGCGGAGCGCGTGGAGGAGATCTGCCAACAGACGCCGGGCGTGGTCGAGCCAGCCAACTTCAACGCGCCCGGCCAGGTTGTGGTCGGCGGGGAGGCAGGAGCGGTTGAGGACGCGTCGGCACGGCTGCTGGCAGCCGGCGCGCGGCGGGTTACGCGCCTGGCCGTCAGCGCGCCCTTCCACACCTCGTTGATGAAGCCCGCGGCCGCACGTCTGGCCGTGGCTTTTGGACGAGTGACCGTGGCTCCTGCCCGGATTCCAGTTGTGGCCAACGTTACCGCGCAGCCGGTGCGGGAGCCGCAGGAGATACGGACCGCGCTGCTCGATCAGGTGGCATCTCCGGTGCGGTGGGAGCAGTCGGTCCGAGCGCTGCGCGCCCTGGGCGCCTCGGTCTTCGTTGAGGTGGGACCCGGGACGGCGCTGGCCGGGCTCATCCGGCGCACTGTCCCGGAAGCCGCGGTGGTCTCGGTGCAGGACCAGGCCACGCTTGACGCGGCGCTTGCGACCCTGCGGCCGGTTGCGGCGTCTCCCGAGCAAGGGCACGCCGGGAGCCGGAGGTAGCCCGGTACCGTGGGCCGGCTTAACGGCAAGGTCGCGGTGGTCACCGGCGCCTCAGGTGGGATCGGCAGCCGTGTTGCCGTGGCGCTGGCCCGCGAGGGGGCGGCACTGGTCGTCCACTACGGCCGGAACCACGAGGCCGCTCTGGCCGTTGTCAGGGAGATCGAGGCGGCAGGGGGAGCGGCCCGCGCGGTGGGCGCCGATCTCTCCCGGCCCGAGGAGGCGGCAGGGGTGATCGCCGCGGCCCTGGAGGCATACGGCCGGCTGGACATCCTGGTGAACAACGCAGGGATCGTGCGCGACGGGCTCGTGCTGAGGATGCGCGATGACGACTGGCAGGCCGTCCTGGACACCAACCTCAGCGGGACTTTCTACTGCATCCGGGCAGCGCTGCGCGAGTTCCTCCGCCAGAGGCGAGGACGGATCATCAACATTACCTCGACCGCCGGGCAGGGAGGCAACGCCGGGCAGGCGAACTACGTGGCCGCCAAGGCAGGTGTGATCGGTCTCACGCGGGCGGTCGCACGCGAGGTGGGGGCGCGCGGGATCACCGCAAACGCGGTGGCCCCGGGCTACATCGCCGCGGGCATGACCGAGGGGCTGGCACCCGAGGTCGTCGAGCGCTACCTGGCACAGATACCGTTGGGGCGGTCCGGCGCTCCCGACGACGTCGCCGCGGCCGTGGTCTTCCTGGCGTCGGATGAGGCCGGGTACGTTACGGGGCAGGTCCTGAACGTGGATGGCGGAATGATCATGCACTGACCGAAGGGGGAGTTGTTCATGGCAACGGTGTTCGAACGGGTTAGGGCGAAGGTGGCCAGCCAGCTCAACGTGGAGGAGGACAAGATTTCGCCGGAGTCGTCGTTCATTGAGGACCTGGGCGCGGACTCGCTCGACGTCGTCGAGCTCGTGATGGCGTTGGAGGATGAGTTCGCGATCGTGATCCCCGACGACCAGTCCGAGAAGATAGCGACCGTCGGCGACGCCGTGGCGTTCATCGAGCGCCACGCCAAGGAGCCGGCGCAGTAGCGCCACCTGGTGCCCGAGGTCTTGTGGGTGTCCGGCGTGCGCAGGCGGGTCGCGGTCACCGGTCTGGGCGTTGTGAGCCCGATCGGCGTGGGCCACAAGGGGTTTTGGTCCGCGCTGCTCGAGGGGCGGTCGGGGGTGGATCAGATCACCGCTTTCGACGCCTCGGGGTACGCAACGCGAATCGCCGCCGAGGTACGCGGCTTTGACGTCCTGGCGTTCATGGACCGCAAGGAGGCGCGACGCAACGACCGATTCGTGCAGTTTGCCTACGCCGCCGCGCGAATGGCCCTCGACGATGCCGGCTACGGCATAACGCCGGCCAACGCGACGCGGATCGGCGTCATGATCGGATCGGGAATCGGAGGCGCCACAACGTGGGAAGAGCAGCACCGGCAGCTACTCTCGAAGGGACCCGAGCGGGTCTCGCCGTTTTTCGTCCCGATGATCATCTCGAACATGGCCAGCGGGGTGACATCAATCCTTACCGGCGCCAAGGGGCCAAGTTCCTGCGTGGTGACGGCGTGCGCTACCGGCGGCAACGCGATCGGTGACGCGGCGCGGATGATCGAGCGTGGCGACGTGGACGCGATGCTGGCCGGAGGCGCGGAGGCCGCTATTACGCCGCTAGCGGTAGCGGGGTTCTGTTCGATGAAGGCGATGTCCACGCGGAACGACGAGCCGCAACGGGCATCGCGGCCGTTCGACGCCGGCCGGGATGGCTTCGTGATAGGCGAGGGCGCGGGCGTGGTCCTCCTCGAGGCGCTGGAGCACGCCGA
>JBKJJG010000225.1:0-6905 GCA_046598155.1 bacterium
GTACCGTCAGGAACCGGATCGCCTGCTGGTTTCGTTCACGATCCCGACGCGGGGATTCCAGTTCGAGTACTACGTGGACGGGATCGCGCCGCCACCACAGCGCGCGTTCACCCTGGATCTGGTCTTCCCACTGGCGATCGAGGACCTGCGCGTGGCGGTCGAGCAGCCGCTGCGCTCGTCGGCGTTTGCGTTGACGCCCCCGGTAGCCGAGACCACCACAACCCCGGCCGGGTTCACCCATCACCTGTACAACGCCGGCCGGTGGCCGGCCGGCAAGGCATGGCGCGTGCAGGCCGCCTACCGCAAGGAGGACGCCAATCCCTCGATTGCACGCGCTGTGGGATCGCCGCCACCCGGTGCGGCTGCTCCCCGGGTGGCTGGACCGTCGATCTGGCTTTGGGCTGCGATGATCGCGGGTGCAGGGATACTGGCCGGATTGGGGATATGGTTCCTGCGGCGAGGACCGGAAGTCGCTCGGGCCTACTGCTCGCGGTGCGGCGCACGTGCGCGGCCTCGGGACCGTTACTGCGGCAGGTGCGGGCGGCCTCTGGCAGGGAAGTGATCCGGGGCTGTTGTATAATGGGCGGTAACGAGCGGGTGTAGCTCAGCGGTAGAGCATCGGCTTCCCAAGCCGAGGGTCGTGGGTTCAAATCCCATCGCCCGCTCCAGCCAGGATTCAGTCAGGGCATGGCGTTGCGCCGTCGTCCTCTTCCGTTCGTCCTTCGCGGAAACGCCGATCTTCCTATCCTCGCTCTAATCCGGGGTCTTGCCGGGCCCGCGTTGACCTCGTTGCCGGTCCAAGGAACATGCTCCTGCCGCCGAGTTGATGTGAACAGCACTCAGTTCAACCCCTGCCTCGGACAATTCCAGAAGCCCTGAGGCGGGGCAATTGCCACGTTCTTCCCGTCGGTTTCGCGCATGATTGGTGTCCAGGGCAGAACGCCTCGAAGCGCCGAAGCCTCATAAGGCCGACCCGTGTGGTATCCTTAGCAGTTATGATTACCGTCATGAACCGGACCGACCGCCGCGCCATCGCCATCGTGGCGCACGTGGACCATGGCAAGACGACGCTCGTGGACGCGCTGCTGCGCCAGAGCGGGACCTTCCGCGACCATCAGCATGTTGTCGATCTCATCATGGACTCGGGCGAGCTGGAACGGGAGCGCGGCATCACGATCCTTGCCAAGAACACCGCGATCCGCTACGGCGACACCGTCATAAACATCGTGGACACTCCGGGCCACCGCGACTTCGGTTCCGAGGTCGAACGGATCCTCACCATGGTGGAAGGTGTCTTGCTGCTGGTCGACGCTGCCGAGGGCCCGCTTCCCCAAACCCGCTTCGTACTCAAGAAGGCGCTCGAGTCCGGCAAGCGCCCCATCGTGCTCATCAACAAGACCGACCGCGCCGACGCGCGGCCGCTCGCCGTCGAAGAGGAGATCCACGATCTCTTCCTGTCGCTGGCAACGCGCGACGACCACCTCATCTTCCCGGTCCTCTACGGCTCGGGTCGCCTGGGTTATGTCTCCAAGGACCCAACGGCCACGGCCGGCGATCTGCGTCCGCTCCTTGACGCGATTCTGGAGACGGTGCCGCCGCCGGTGATCGCGGACGCGCCCTTCAAGCTGATCGTCGCCAACATCGATTACTCCGACTACCTCGGCCGCCTGGCCGTGGGCCGCATCCACTCGGGCGAGCTTGCGCGCGCGATGGAGCTGGTCGCCGTGAAGCCTGACGGCACACCGGTCCAGCGTGGGCGTGTCGGTAAGATCTACCTCTTCCAGGGGATCGAGCGCGTCGAGGTGGAGCGGGCCGCCGCGGGTGATATCGTGGTCCTCTCGGGCTTCCCGAAGATCGAGATCGGGCAGACGATCCTCGATCCCGCGGACCCAACGCCGCTCACGGGTACTCGCGTGGACGAGCCAACGCTATCCATTGAGTTCCGCGTGAACGATTCGCCGTTCGCTGGGCTCTCGGGCAAGTACGTCACGAGCCGGCACCTTTCCGAGCGATTGGAGCGGGAGCTGGAGCGAAACGTGGGGCTTTGGATGGAGCGCTCGGCCGATGCCGATGCGTTTGTCGTGCTGGGACGCGGCGATCTCTCGCTGTCCATCCTCGCCGAGACGATGCGACGCGAGGGTTACGAGTTCACGCTGGGACGACCGCAGGTGATCTTCCATCGAGACGCTTCTGGCGAGCTCCTTGAGCCTTACGAGGAGCTGGTGATCGATTGCACCGAGGAGTTCATCGGTGCCGTCATCTCCGGCCTGGGGGAGCGCCGGGGTGAGCTGCGACACCTCGGGAAGCACGGCGATCGCGTGCGCATGGAGTTCACGATCCCGTCCCGGGGACTGCTTGGATTCCGCACGGAGTTCCTAACACTCACGAAGGGCACAGGGCTGCTGCATCACATGTTCGACGAGTATGGTCCGCAACGCGGCCCGCTGCCCAACCGCGCGCGGGGCGCCATGGTCGCCAAGGAAAGAGGCGACGTCACCGCTTATGCGCTCGACCACCTGTCGGACCGCGGTGTCTTTTTTGTCAAGCCGACGGATAGGGTCTACTCGGGACAGGTCGTCGGCGAGCAGGTGAAGGACGGCGACCTCGTGGTCCAGGTGTGCCGGAAGAAGCACCTGACCAACATGCGCGCTTCGAATGCCGAGAAGGGGATCGTCCTGACGCCGCCACGCGAGTTGACGATCGAGACGGCGCTCGAGTGGATCAATGACGATGAGGTCGTCGAGGTGACCCCGGCCGGCATTCGCGTGCGAAAGCGCGTACTGGATCACAACAGGCGGAAATCCCTCGCGGGTTGAATCTTCTTGGCTGCGCGATCACTCCCGGTGGCAGCGTGCTATGGGTAGTGGTTCCACGGATGCGCGACGCGTGCTGGCCGGCGCGCTGGCGCGGTTGCAGCCGGTCGGTGCGCCGGCTCGGCTGCAAGTGGCGGGGCAGGTTATGCGCCGGTTCGGCGAGGATTTCACCGTTGCGGGAACGGCGCGCGTCTTTTCCGATCCAGGTGCCTACCGTGGGCAGGCGGCGGTGGAAATCAACAAGGCCGCGGGAAACGCAGCGTACAGTGTTGCCCTGATTACCGCCGTCCCCACACGCGTGGGGATGAACCGAACGATGATGCCCAGCACGATGCTGAACTGTGCGCCGTCCCCACACGCGTGGGGATGAACCGCCCGCCTTGCCCGCCGCTTGGAGTGGGCCGCAGCCGTCCCCACACGCGTGGGGATGAACCGAAGTACGACGGCACGACCTGGGCGGCGTTGGGGCCGTCCCCACACGCGTGGGGATGAACCGTTTGGCGGTCTGGGCACAGGTCAGGTATTCGGGCCGTCCCCACACGCGTGGGGATGAACCGTCCAGTTGATCTACCGGACCTAGGGGGCGACGCGCCGTCCCCACACGCGTGGGGATGAACCTTTACTGTAGCCGTTCCCGCGGTCATACCCCCAAGTGACAGGTTCACTGAGCCATTTGGGGGTGACAGAATCAAGGAGCTACTACAGATGAGCCGCCAGCCCTTGATTCTTGGCTTCGTCTGTCGCCGCAGGAGATCATCCGCTTTCGTGGAGAAGCTGGGTACGATACCCAGGCAGGTCGTCGCCTGGATCGCCGGCAGCATCGCAGGTTGAGCGAGGCCGCGCATTGAGCGAGCCCGCGGGGTGACGGAGGGTCCTCTCAGGCCTGCTCGATCCAGCCCCGTGTTCGCAGGCAGATGCGGACCAGCATGAGCATCACCGGCACCTCGATCAAGACGCCGATTACGGTCGCCAGCGCCGCCCCGCTGCCCAGCCCGAAGAGCATCACCGCTGTCGCTATCGCTACCTCGAAATGGTTGGAGGCGCCGATCATGGCAGAGGGAGCGGCGTCCTCGTAGGGGAGCCGTAGCACCTTCGACAGCCCGTAGCCCAGGCCGAAGATGAGGACGGTCTGGATGAAGAGGGGGATCGCGATCCACAGGATCGTCAGCGGGTCCTGGAGGATCGTCTCGCCCTTGAACGAGAACAGCAGGACCAGTGTCGCCAGCAGCGCCGTGATCGTGATCGGGGTCAGAACGTGCAGGAACCTCTCGTTGAACCAGCGCTCGCCCCTGGTGCGCAGGATCCATCTCCTGCTGAAGTAGCCCGCGACCAGCGGTAGGGCCACGTAGACCGATATTGACAGCAGCAGCGCCTGCCAGGGCACTGGCAGGCGGCCGACACCCAGCAGGAACCCGCCGAGTGGACCGTAGAGTAGGAGCATCATCAGCGAGTTGATGGCCACCATCACGAGCGTGTGGCCGTCGTTGCCGCGCGCCAAGTGGCCCCAGACCAGCACCATGGCCGTGCAGGGCGCGATGCCCAGCAGGATACAGCCCGCCAGGTAACTGCGCCACAGCGGCACCTGCAACATCCTGAGACCTTCGTGGATTACAACGACGCCCGCGCCGTGCCGCGCCCCGACCGGAAGGTCGTGCAGGCCGAACGGGAGCTTTACGTAGTCCATCGCGTCCGTGCCGATGAAGCCGCGGAACACCACCCCCAGGAACACCAGGGCGATCGCGTACATCGTGAAGGGCTTGATTGCCCAATTGATGAACAGGGTGAGTCCGACCGGCTTGATACTCTTCCCCGCTCTGATCACATCTGTGAAGTCGATCTTCACCATGATGGGGTACATCATGAAGAACAGGGCGATCGCTATCGGGATGGACACCACGGGTGCGCCGCCGACGTTTATCGCAAAGCCGTCGAGCCCCCTGGCCACCCCCGGCGCCACCTTGCCGAGCGCGATTCCGCCTCCGATGCACAGGATCACCCAGGCCGACAGGTATTTCTCGAACGCGCCTAGCCCACGCGTCCCGACCATCCCAGCCACATCCATGGTTCTAGCCCCTCTCATTCCTGTTCGACCCTAGGATTCTACCCCGCGTGTCACGGATCTCCTGCAGTTCCAGGCGGCTATCGGGAGATGCCGCAACTGCGCGCAAGGTCGCAGCAGAGCATGACGGAGGAGAAAGTGTGCGAGTAGTCGCGGGCCCTCGGTGTATGGGCGACCGTCGGGGTGCCCTTCCACGTGGATCCGCACCCCGACGGCGTCCGGCTAGCGACAGTGCAGCTTCTTCAGATCCTCGTGCCGCTCCATGATTAGCTTGCGGAACACCGCGTTGACATCGCTGTACCGGCGCTGGGCGACGTCCTCGTCGTAGACGTTCCGCACCGTCCGGTCGTAGAACGACCGGACGCCGGCGAACTGCGCCATCCGTTCCAGGGCCGATCCGGGCGGCCCCTCCATTCGGTACTTGGGGTTGATGCTGAAAAGCCCAATGCCCATGAACAGGCGCTGACCCTCGTCGCTGAGGGCGAACTTGATGAACTCCCGGGCCGCGCGCGGGCTGCGGGCGCCTGCCAGCACGGCCAGCGGCTCCGGGGTCACATATCCGGCCGGCGGGTGCAGGAAACGGAGGTCGTACCCGGCTTTGACGTCGTCGAACGCCATGGTCACGGGGACGGCGAAGCCCACCGCGTACTCGCCCTTGGCGACAAGCGTGGGCACGTCGCGGCTGGCGACCACGAATATCCCGGTGTTCGCGCCCAGGCGCTGGGCCCACTCCCAGCCCTTCTGCCAGCCGAGCAGTTGCAGCAAGACCTCATAGGTCGCGTGGTTGGTGCTCGAGCGGTCCGGGGAGGATTGCACGATCTGACCCTTGAGCCGGCAGTCCAGCAGATCGTCCCAGTCGGTTATGGCATCCATGCCCAGCCGCTTGAGCAGCCGAGGGTGCCACGCGATGCCGTACGAGACGAGCACCGAACCCACCCAGAATCCCTTGGGATCCTTGAGCGTTATGGGCTTCGGCGTGCCGATGGTCGCCGGGATGTCTCGCAGCATGGCTTCTGGCAACTCGTGGGGCACAATCAGCTTGCGCTCAGCCAGATCGTCGTAGAGCGCCGGCTCGCCGGACCAGAACAGGTCGGCTTCCGGCCGGCCGCCCCACTCCCGGATGCGGCCATAGGCGACCGGGGTGCCGGCGTTCACCACGATGACGCGAACCCCGACGCCGAACTGACGCCGCACGTACTCTGTGAAGGCCGCCACGGTGGGGTCCGTGGTCAGGCGGGGCGCCGGGGTCAGGATCACGAGGCGATCCTCGATCAGTGCCTGCGCTCCCGTGGGCACCGCCGCCCCTGCAATCAGGACGACGGCAAGACTCAGTGCTGCGATTCGTGCTGCACGCGCCACCATCTGTCCCCTCCCTTCCGCTTCTCAAGTACGACTGCGTGGGTTGTTGGCTTCCGCCGGAGGTACAAGCAGAACGACGCGTCCTTGATACCTGCGCACCAGCGCCGCGTTGTGCTCGTCGGCGCCAGGCAGCTTGCCGCTCACATAGACGGGCGGAGTCATGCCGCGCGCGGCCATGCGGCATGCCGCCTCCACCAGAACCGCCTGCAAGATGGTGGCCCCGGCGACGGTGGACGCAGGCCCCACGGCAACCGCCATACCTGGCAGCCCGATCATGGCGTCGCCGGCCGGGACGTGGTTGTCTATCAGGACGTCGGTCACGTCCGCCAAGGTGAGGAGTCCCGGGTGGGTCGGAAGGGCCTGGGCCATGTACTGCCGGGACACGACCGCCACCACCGAGGCCCCGGCCAGACGCGCCCGCCGCGCCACCTCGACAGGTAGCGGGTTCACGCCGCTGTTGGAGAAGACGATGACCACCTCGCCGGGCAGGATCCGGTACCGGCTGAAGACCACGTCCGCCACGCTGACGTCCCGCTCGGCCTCCGTGGCAGCCAGGGGCCCGGAACCAAGGGACACCTCGGGGATCAGCAGCGGGTTGACAAAGGCCAGGCCTCCGGCGCGGAAGAACCCTTCTTCCGCAAGCATCTGAGAGTGCCCGGCTCCGAACAGGTGCA
>JBKJJG010000116.1:0-3595 GCA_046598155.1 bacterium
TACCCTGGCCGCTCATCTGGCCGACGACGCCGGGCGGGCACAGACGCTGACCGAGCTCGCCCGGGTCGCGATGCTGCGCGGGGATCTCCAGGCGGCGCGCGCCCAGGCAGAAGAAGCGATCCGTCTGTCCGTGAAGCTCCAGGATCCGTCTGAAGCGGCGCGCGCCGAGGCGGTGGTGGCCGCGGTCTGCCATCGTGAGGGCCGTCTTGACGAAGCCGCCCACCGGTACGCCTTCGCGCTGGAGCAGTTCGAGCGTCTCCAGGCGGCGGGAGAGATCGCCCGGATCAGCCGCGATTACGCCTTCCTCGCGCTCGAGCAGGGGGAGGAGGGGCAGGCGGCCCGGCTTTTCGCCCGCGCGTTTCGCGCCCAAGAGGCCGCGCTCGCCACCAGCTAGACCACCTGTACCCGGCTGGCTCCGGAGGTAGGCGCGATGCCCGAGCAGGAGGATAGGACAGGTCTGCCGCGCGGCCAGCGGGTGGATCTCGTTTTCGAGGGAGGCGGGGTCAAGGGGATCGGGCTGGTCGGCGCCCTCTCGGTCCTCGAGGAGCGCGGCTTCCTGCCCCAGAACGTGGCCGGCGCCTCTGCCGGGGCCCTGGTCGCCGTCCTGTACGCCGCCGGGTACTCTGCCTCGGAACTGCGCGAGATCATCCTCGAGCTCGACTTCCGCAGCTTCCTGGATACGGCCTGGGAAGATCGCGTTCCCCTCGTCGCGACACCGCTCAGCATCCTCCTGGACCAGGGGATCTACGAGGGCGATGCGTTTCTTGCGTTCGTGCGCCGCCTGCTCGGCGCGAAAGGGGTGCGCACGTTCGCTGACCTGGTCCACCCGGAGTTCGCGGATCAACCCCGCTACCGACATCGGGCGCAGGTGATCGTCTCAGACCTGACCGAACGCCGCCTGCTGGTTCTGCCCCGCGACGCTGTGAGGCTCGGCGTGCGCCCGGATGACCTCGAGGTGGCGCTGTCGGCTCGGATGAGCATGAGCATTCCCATCTTCTTTGAGCCGGTGCGGTTCCGACACCCGCAAACTGGGCGGGAGCACCTGATCGTGGACGGCGGGATGCTCTCCAACTTCCCGGTCTGGTTGTTTGACACCGAGGGTGAGCCGCCGTGGCCCACTTTCGGGCTGTTGCTGGTGGAGCCCGATCCGAGGGTCCCGGTGTCCGAACGCCTGCCCAGGCCCGAGGCCACCCGCGGCGCGGCAGGCGCGGTGGTGGATTACGTCAAGAGCATCGTCCAGACCATGCTCGAGGCTCACGACCGTCTCTACGTCGAGAGCGCCGACTTCGCACGCACGATCCCGATACCGACGCTGGGCATCGGAGGCACGGAGTTCCACCTGCCGCGCCACCGGGCTTTGGCCCTGTACGAGTCCGGACGGATCGCGTCCGAACGGTTCCTTTCATCTTGGGACTTCGAGGGGTACATAGCCGAGTTCCGGCAGGGCAAGGACCAGTCGCGCCGCAGCGAGGTCGCAGGCCGGATTCGACGGGCAGGGGCCCTGAGGTCTCGGGAAGAGCCCTGATGTCGCGCATCGTGCCCGACGCGTGGATGCCCGACTGCCGCATGGAGCGCATCATCACCCACTGGACCGGCGGAGCGCACCACGCCAGTTCCGGCGACCGGGAACACTACCATGTTCTGATCGAATCCGACGGCCGCCTGGTGAGGGGCGACCACGCGATATCAGACAACGTGAGTACCGCCGGAGACGACTACGCCCGGCATGTTCGGCTGCTAAACGCGGGGAGCATCGGCATCGCAGCATGCGGCATGGCCGGCGGTATGCAGCGACCATTCCGCGCCGGGAGGTATCCGATGAACGCCACCCAGTACGAGGTGATGGCAGCGGTGGCAGCCGATCTCTGCGAACGGTACCGGATACCGGTGGCCCCCGAGACGGTGCTGGGGCACGGTGAGGTCGAATCTGTGCTGCGCGTGCCCCAGGGAGGCAAGTGGGATCCCATGGTGCTGCCCTGGGACCCGCAGAGGCCCACGGTTGAGGTCGGCGAGGCCTTTCGCGCAATGGTTGGGAAAAGCCTGGGTGGCGCCGCACGGAAGGAGCGGTTGCTTCCGGTGCGGGTGGTCGTGGATGGCCGCATAGTATCGGATGAGGGACTGCTCAAGGGCGGGGCGTCGTGGTGCGCGCTGCGGCCGATGGCCGACCTCTTTGGCTGGGCGGTCCTCCGGATTGACGGCCGGGTCGCCACCCTGCGCACCAGGGCTGGGGACTGTGATCTGGCGGTGATCGTGCGGGGCGATCGCGGCTACGTGAGGATCTCCGAGTTGTGTGCCAGGTTGGGATGGCAGGCTCCTACCTGGGACGCAACGACGCGCACGGTCCGCGTGCACTCATCCAAAGGAGAAAGGGGGTCGCGATGAGCGATCAAGCCCAGCAGGAGATGGTGGCCGGTCTGGCACGGAGCGTGGTCGAGGTCCTTGCCCCCCAGGAACTGTCCGGTTTTCCTGCTTGTCAGGAGGCGTTCTTCGACAAGGCCGAGGGTTCCCTGGAAGATCGGACCCGCGAGGCCGCGCTGCGCGGGTCGAGTTCAGCCGGGACAGCCGCGGTGGTTGCCCCGGTCGCGCTGGCAGTAGCCAGCGAGGTCGTGGCATTCATTGTGAACGAGATCAAGAAGACGCTCAGGCAGGAAGCGGCGGGCGCGATCAGCGCGTTCATCAAGCGGTGGCTGGCGAGGTTACGATCCGCGGCGGACCGGACCGGTGAGCGGGGCGTGCAGGGAGGACCGGAGGAGGATCGGGTGGAACCGGACGCGCCGCCCGAGATCAGCTCCGGCCAGATGGCGCAGATCTACGTGCTGGCCATCGAGACCGCCCGCCAGTTCCACCTGTCCGGATACGAGGCTGCCCGACTGGCCGACGCCACGGTCCGGAGTGTGATGGCGGGAGAGCCCTAGCCGGGGCCGCTACCCGCGCACCCGCGCCGCCATTCGCGCGGCGGCTTCGAGCCGGCGCCGGGCCTGCTGGTGGTGACCTGCCCGGGCCAGCGCCTCGCCAAGCCCGCTCAGCGCGCGGACCGTCAGGTCAACGTACCTGGCCGACCTGCGCGACTGCCCCAGCGCCCGACGGAACGCCGCGGTAGATGCGGAGACGTCATCCCTCCTCAGGGCGAGCAGACCTTCGGCCAGGTCTTTCCGGATCGCAACGCGAGGATCGGCCAGGACGGACGGATCTGGAATCCGCTCCAGCGCCGCCGCCGCCCGGTCGCCGTCCCCTGCCTCGATCTCAACCTCTGCCAGGAGCAGGCAGGCATCGGCACGGTGGCGGTGCCATTCGTGGGTCGTGGCGATCTCGATGCCGAGCTCGATCGCGCGGCGCGCGGCCTCGGCGCTGCCGGTCTGCCGCGCCTCCCGGGCCCAGGACATCAGGCCCTCCACCGCGGCCAGATCCTGGTCGGCGCGATCGCCGGCTATGCTGGACATCGCCATCTGCAGGCTGCGGCCCAGGTAGCGCAGGGTGTCCACGGAGGGGTCCGCGTGCCCGCTCTCCATCTGGCTGACGAAGCTCTTGGTGTAGACCTCGCCGGCGAGGCGTGTCTGCGTCATTCCGATCTCGCGCCTGCGCTCGCGGATCCGGC
>JBKJJG010000178.1:0-3222 GCA_046598155.1 bacterium
CGAAGCGTTGATCTTGGCGACCCCGTGGCGCGGGATCTCGGCCCGCGTATCGCGTGGTATCGAAAGCGCGGTGATCCGCTCCCTGTCAGGATCGAACGAGATCAGGACGAGGGTGTCCGCCCGTGCGAAGTTCAACACCTGCCGGCGGTTGTCGAGCGTCGCGTCAATGCCTATCAGGAGGACGTTCACCCGGCCGGTCAAGCGGAGCGGCCAGCCGAAGGCCTCGATGTTGCGCCGCCCCGCGGCGGTCTCGCCCGTGCCCACGGTCACCTGGCTCAGGATGTACAGGTAGATTCCCAGGGCAAGGCCGCCGGCCACAAGCACGGCAGCCGGGACGGCCCAAACCACGACCCGCCACCAGCGCCTGCGGGGAGGAGGCGACGGAGGGGCGTCCGGCGCGCGGTCTGCGTTGTCAGGGAGTTGCTCGGCCACGGGGCTATCTTACGGGAACCGATTAGTCCGCGCAACGAAGGCCACCCCCCACGGAGGATTTACGCCTCCCGGCACCTAACTGTTTAGGTGCCGCAGAGCCGCACGGGGGGGCCGATGTTGTGAAGGAACTCCGCCTCAATGCCTACGCCAAAGTCAACCTAGCCCTGGATGTACTGCAGCGTCGTGAGGACGGGTATCACGAGGTCGAGACCGTCCTCCACACGATCGCGCTGCACGATTCAATCACGCTGCGCGAATCGGGCGAGGGGATACTCGTCACCACCGACGACCCTTCGATCCCAACGGACGCGGGCAGCCTGCTGTACCGGACGGCCGCGCTGCTGCGGGAGAAGTACGGCGTGACGCGGCCGGTGGAGATCGAGGTGCGCAAGCGCATTCCCGTGGCCGCGGGCCTGGGTGGAGGCAGCGCCGACGCGGCGATGACGCTGATCGGACTGGCCCAGATGTGGAAGCTGCGACTGGACCGCCGCGAGCTCTACGCGCTGGCAGGGCGCCTCGGCTCGGACGTACCGTTCTTCTTGGGCGGCGGCGCCGCCGTGGCCCGGGGGCGCGGCGAGCGGGTCCAACCGCTCGCGCCGCTGCCCGCCACCTGGGTGGTGCTGGCCAGGCCCAGGTTCCCAGTCCTGACAGAGTGGGCCTACCGGCGCATACGGCCCGCGGAGATCACCTCCCGTCCAGACATCCCGCAGCTCCTGGACGCGGTGGCACGGCGTGATCTGCCCGCGGTCGGGCGTCTGGTGGGAAACGTGTTCGAGGAGGTTGTCGCCAGATGCCATCCCATCGTCGCCGATCTGAAGGCGCGGATCCTGCGGGGTGAGGCCTATGGGGCCGCGATGAGCGGCACGGGCCCCACCGTCTACGGGTTGATGGCCAACGAGGCCGCGGCCAGACACCTCGCCGAGGACCTGGGGACGCGGGATGAGGTGGACGTCATCGTGACGCGGACCTTCTCGGAGGAGCGCTAGTGCCTTCCGCGGTCGTGCTGGCCGGCGGAGAGCCGGAGCCACAGATTGCCCCGGGCTTACCGAACAAGGCGTTCCTCCGGATCGGCGGCCTCACGCTGGTGGAGCGGGTCGTGGCCGCCTTGCGTGGCAGCCCCAGCATCGGGAGGGTCGTGGTCGTCGGTCCGCCCGAGCCCCTGGCATCCCTTCTGGGATCTTCGGTGGAGATCGTTCCTGATCAGGGCACGATAATGGACAACATCGCCGCGGGCGTGGCCCCGCTTCGGGATGGAGGGCGCGTGGTCGCGGTGGCTTCAGACCTGCCGCTGATCACACCGGAGGCGGTGGAGCGCTTCCTGGGGCTCTGTGTGGGAGACGCCGATTTCTACTACTCGATCGTGCCCCAGGCCGCGATTGAGCGCCGCTTTCCCACGGCCCGCAAGACCTACGTCAAGCTCACCGACGGGGCATTTTGCGGCGGCAGCATCGTGCTCTTCGCGCCCGAGGCGCTGGAACGGATCCGGCCGCTCGTCGAGCAGGCAATCGCCGCCCGAAAGAAACCCTGGCTGCTGGCCCAGCTCTTCGGGTTGACGACCGTCATGCGGTTTGCCTCAGGCCGGCTCTCGATCGCCGAATTGGAGGAGCGGGCGCACGCGATCAGCGGGCTTCGCGGCCGCGCGGTAGTGCTCGACGGTCCTGAGATGGCGCTCGACGTGGATGCCGGGCGGCCCGAGAACCTGGCCGCGCTCCGCGCAGTCCTGACGCAACCTCAGGAGCCGTAGCAGGGGATGCCGCGCCGGATGGACGCCAGGACGCGCTCCGGTGGGGAGCGTTCCGGCGTGGAGCGTTCCGACCGGCGCCTTCGCCGCGGCGAGCGCATGGTCGTGCTCGCCCACAAGCTGATGCAGGCCCCGGACCGGCTGCACTCGCTGGCCGACTTCGCTGATCTGCTGGGCGCCGCCAAGTCCACGATCAGCGAGGACATTGCCCTGCTGAGGACCGCGTGCGAGCGGTTCGGTCTGGGCCGGATCGTCACCGTGCCCGGCGCCTCTGGCGGGGTTCGCTTCCAGCCGCACCGCACCCCCGCGCAGATCCGGCGCCTGGTCGAGGACCTTTGCGGACGGCTCAGGGAGTCGGGGCGGGTGCTCCCAGGCGGATTTCTACAGATGACCGATCTCATCTCCACGCCGTCCGTGGCCGCGGAGATGGGCGAGGTGTTCGCAACCTTGTTTTGGGACGCGCGTCCCGACTGCGTGCTGACGATGGAGGTCAAGGGCATCCCGCTGGCGCTCATGACCGCCCGCGCGTTCAACGTGCCGATGGTGACGATCCGCAGGGAAGGCAAGATCACCGATAGCCCCTCGGTCAGCGTCAACTACCTGTCGGGATCGTCCCAGTTGGTGCAGGCGATGACGCTGCCGCTTAGGGCCATCCCCCAGCGCGCGCGCGTGCTGTTCATTGACGACTTCCTGCGCGGGGGCGGCACCGCCCGTGGCGTGCACGACCTGATGCGCGAGTTCCAGGCTGAAGTTGTCGGCATTGGGGTATTTGTTGAAACAGAGCGGCCTGCCGACAAGATGCTCGATCGCTACCTTGCCCTGATTACCTATCGCGGCGTGGGGGCAAGTGGTGAGACCCTGGTTGGTCCCAGCCGGTGGATTGAGGCATTGTAGGAAGGTCAGGATACCGGGCCGCGTGGAGCAGCGCGGTGACCCTGGAGGAAGTCAGGGAGGAGCTTTCGTTCTTCAATCCCGGTGTAGTCCGGCTCAACCCGCCGGCAGGCGTGCGCGCGATCGCCCGGGCCCAGACCGAGATGGGAGTCCGGTTC
>JBKJJG010000290.1:0-5194 GCA_046598155.1 bacterium
TATAAGTTTAAATAGTGGCATCCTCCGCGTCAACCGGTTCAGGACCAACCCCTGCCCTGCGCGAGACCTCTTCCCACACATCCCTCCGGGTAGGAGAAAGCAGCGGTGGGTCGAACCGCTGGAAGGATACGGCGCTCCACCACGACGCACAGCAGGCGCGCACCTGATGGTCGAACAGATCACCCTGGCCCGGCCCCGCGTGGATGCGGGTCTGATCCTGCGGCTGCAGAGGTACCGGAATCTCGAGGCGGTCTCGCCGGTCGTCAGGGAAGTCGCAGGGCAGATGGCTGCGCTGGCCGAGACGCTGGTGGAACCGCGGGCGTGGCGAGCGCCCGGACGGCTCGACGGGGTTGATCCCGGCGGCACGGTGCGCCTCGCCCGCGGCCTGACGTTCCACAGCCGGGCGCTGGCGCGCAAGCTCGCCCAGGCGGAGGAGGTCGCGATCGTGCTCCTCACCGTCGGGCCGAAACTGGAGCGTCGCGCGCAGGAGATGGTCCGCGACGGACAGCTAGTGGAGGGATTGCTGCTGGACACGGCAGGGTGGGCCGCGATTGACGCGCTCCTTGGAGATCTCAGGCGGCGCCTGGCAGCCGAGGCCCGGATGCAGGGCCTGCGGCTGACCGGCCGGATGGCGCCGGGTTTCGGCGACTGGGGCCTGGAGCAGCAGCGCGCCCTGTTCTCGGTGTTCGACGACGCCGGCGTGTCGGTGCGGTTGACAGAGGCCTGCGTCATGTTGCCCCTCAAGTCTGTCTCAGGACTCTACGGCCTGGTCCCAAGGGTGGCACGATGATCACGGTCAGATTCGAGCCGGGCGGTCGGACCGCGGAGGTGCCGAGAGGTACGACGATCCTGGCGGCGGCGCGGCAGGCAGGCCAGGAGATCGCTGCCACCTGCGGCGCGCGCGGCCGGTGCCGGAGCTGCCGGGTCCAGGTTGTCGCGGGCGCGGTCCCTCCGGCCACGCTGGCCGACCGGATCCAGCTTGGCGACGACGAGGTACGCGAGCGATTTCGCCTGGCGTGCCAGACCGAGATCGGTGAGCCGCTCTCGGTCCTGGTATCCCCGGTACTGGAGGAGGCCGCCTTCCAGATCCTGTCCGAGACGCGGGCCCCGCTGTCGGCGGCGGGCTTCCTCCTCGACTCCGGCGTGGAGAAGGCCTTCGCTACCCCGGCGCCAGCGGCGGACGAGCGCCATCCGTCCTCGGACCTGGAGGAGCTGCTGGCAGGTCTTCCCACCACGGTCACCGAGGTGCCCGCATCCGCGCTGCGTGGGCTTCCCTCGGTGCTGCGGTCCGGTGGCGGCGTCACCGTCGCGCTGTTCGACGGCACCCTGCTAGCGGCGGAGCCCGGCGACACCCGCCAGTCGGTCCACGGCCTGGCGTTCGACATCGGGACCACAACGGTCGTCGGTTACCTGGTGGACCTACTCAGCGGCACGGTCGCCGCTACCGCCTCCAGCCTGAATCCCCAGGCCGCGTTCGGGGGCGACCTGATGTCTCGCATCGCGTTCGCGCAGGAGAACCCGTCCAACGTGCGGACGCTCCAGACCAGGATCGTCCGGCTCCTCAACGGGCAGATCGAGGAACTCTGCGCTGCCGCGGGCATCGGCCGTGACACCATCTACAAGACCGTGATCGTCGGCAACACCGTGATGCACCACCTGTTCCTGGGCATTGATCCCACGCGCGTGGGGCAGGCGCCCTACGCGCCCTGCGTCCGTCGCAGCCTGCGCCTGCGGGCGCACGAGGCCGGCCTCCGGCTGAACCCGCAGGTCCCGGTGTTCATGCTCCCCCTCGTCGCTGGGTTCGTGGGCGCCGACACGGTCGGCATGGTCCTGTCCATGCGCCTCGACGCGAGCACCGAGCCCCGAATCGCCGCCGACATCGGCACCAACGGCGAGGTGGTCCTGGGATCGCGCGACGGCATGTTCGCCTGCTCGGCGCCGGCAGGCCCGGCGCTGGAGGGTGGGCAGCTCCAGTGCGGGATGCGGGGCGCGCGCGGCGCCATAGACCAGGTCCAGATCGGGAGCGACGTCGCCTACCACGTAATCGGCGGCGGCGCGCCGCTCGGCGTGTGCGGGTCTGGCATCCTCGATGCGGTTGCCGGCATGCTCGACGCGGGCATCCTCGACGCGTCCGGGCGGCTGCATCCTGACGCACCGGCCTCGATCCCTGACGCGCTCCGCCGACGGGTTGTCGCGTTCGCCAATGACATGCCGGCGTTCGTCCTGGCGCGGGGCGACGAAACCGCCTCGGGTCAAGACATCGTGCTTACCCAGGCTGACGTCCGCCAGGTGCAGCTCGCCAAGGGCGCGATCCGCAGCGGGATCACAATACTGGGGCGGGTTGGTGGGGCGCCGGAGGACAGCATAGCCGAGCTGATGCTGGCGGGCGGGTTCGGCAACTACCTCAACGTGCGCAGCGCGGTCCGCATAGGCCTGATCCCTGCCCTGCCGCGCGATCGGATCAGCTATGTCGGCAACGCCGCAGGCCTGGGCGCGCAGATGGCACTGGTGTCGGAGACGGAGCGACGGAGGGCAGATGAGCTGGCAACCAGGATCCAGCACGTCTCGCTGGCCACGCACCCCGAGTTTCAGGAGACGTTCCTGGAAGCCGTCGCGTTTCCGCCTCCTGGAGGCACGGGGGAAGGCACAGGAAAACGGGAGTGATCAGACCAATGACATCGAGGGGACAGGAGTTGCTGGAACGGCTGCGCACCGAGGTGCTGGTCCTCGACGGCGCAATGGGCACGATGCTGTTCGAGGCCGGGCTGCGGGACGGGGGTTGCCCTGAGCTGTGGAACGAGACGCGGCCCGACGCCATCCGGGAGGTCCACCGCGCGTACCTGGAAGCCGGAAGCGACATCGTGGAGACCAACACCTTCGGCGGCACGCGGATCAAGCTGGCGGCCTACGGCCTCGGGGACCGTGTACGCGATCTGAACCGCCGGGCGGTCGAGATCGCCCGATCGGTCTGCCCGCCGGGTAAGTACGTGGCCGGCTCCATTGGCCCTACCGGCCATCTCCCGGACACCGTCGAGCCGCTGGGCGACGTTCCGCTGGAGGAGTTCCACGCCAACTTCACCGAGCAGGCGATCGCGCTGGCCGAGGCCGGCGCCGACCTGCTGGCGATCGAGACGATGATGGTTCCCGAAGAAGCCCTGATCGCGATCCGCGCGGCCAGGGAGATGACGGACCTGCCGATCATGTGTACGATGTTCTTTAAGTATGGCCGCGAGAAGGGCATTGACCGGACCCTCTGGGGCTCCTCGCCCGCGGAGGCGGCCCGATTCCTGACCGACGCCGGCGCGGACATCGTTGGCTGCAACTGCGGCGAGGGCGGCCCTGACCGGGCCGCGGTCATCATCCGGGAGATGCGCGACGCCACGGATCGGCCGCTCGCCGCGTATCCCAACGCCGGCCTCCCCCGGCTGGTGGACGACCGCACGGTCTATGATCTGCCGCCCGACGAGATGGCCGCGGGGTATCCCGCGATTCTCAAAGCAGGGGCCCGCATCGTGGGCGCCTGCTGTGGGAGCACGCCGGCCCACATCCGGCAGATCGCGGCCGTGGTAGCCAGGGTCGGAGGATCCTGATGGACCGGACGGAGATCCTGGACGCGCTCAAGCAGGCGATCCTGACCTACGACGCGGATCGCGCCAGGACGTTGGTGACGCAGGCGCTCGAGGCCGGCATCCCGCCGCTGGACATCGTGGACGGCGGCCTGTCGCGCGGCATCAAGGCCATCGGCGAGAAGTTCCAGGTGATGGAGGTCTTTCTCCCCGAGCTGATGCTGGCGGCCAAGGTGTTCCTGGAGGCGATGAAGTTGATCGAGCCCACCATGCTGGAGACGGGCGAGGGCCGGCCCAGGCGGGGGGTCGCGGTCATCGGCACCGTCAAGGGCGACGTCCACTCGATCGGCAAGGACCTGTTCGCCACCCTCCTGAAGGTAGCCGGCTTCGAGGTCCACAACCTGGGCGTCAACGTGCAGCCCGGCAAGTTCGTCGAGAAGGCCCAAGAGACCGGAGCCCAGATCGTAGGCCTCTCGGCGCTGATGACCACCACGATGCCCTCCATGCGCGAGGTGGTCGAGTCGTTCGCGGCCCGGGGGCTACGGGACCGGCACGCGATACTGATCGGAGGCAGTCCGGTGACGCAGGCATTCTGCGAGAAGATCCAGGCCGACGGTTACGGCGAGACCGCGCAGGACGGCGTGGACCTGGCGATCCGGTTCGCGGAGCAAGCGTGCCGGCCATGCTGATCGTCGGAGAGCTGATCAACTCGACCCGCAAGCAGGTCCAGCCGCTGCTGGAGGCGAGGGACGGCGCCGCCATCGTGGACCTGGCCCGCCGGCAGACTGAGGCCGGCGCGCACCTGGTGGACGTCAACTGCGCCACGCTGATGGAGGACGAGGTCGAGTGTCTGGCCTGGGCGATCCAGACGATCCAGGAGGCCACCGACGCGCGGATCAGCGTTGACAGTCCGAATCCGCTGGCGCTGCGGCGCGGGCTGGAGGTGCACCGGGGCAAGGCCATGCTGGACTCGATCAACCTGGAGCACGAGCGCTGGGCCGGGTTTCTGCCGGTGGTCCGGGAGTTCCGGCCCGAGGTCGTGGCCCTGTGCATGGACGATCACGGGATTCCCACAACGGCCGCGGGCAAACTGGCGTTGGCCACGTCGCTGGTCGAGGGACTGACCGGGGCGGGGATCCCGCCCGAGGACATCTATGTGGACCCGCTGCTCTTCCCGATTGCCACGGACAGCGGTTGCGTGAAGGTGTTCCTGGAGGCGCTGGACCTCATCAAGAAGCGCTTCCCCGAGGTCCGCACCATCTGCGGCCTGAGCAACGTCTCGTTCGGCCTGCCCCACCGCTCTCAGATCAACCAGGTATTCCTGGTCCTATGCCTGGCGCACGGAATGGACGCGTTCATCCTCGACCCGCTCGACCGGCGTCTGATGGCCAACCTGACCACCGCGAGGATGCTGCTGGACCAGGACGAGTTCTGCCAGCGTTACCTGGGTGCGGTGCGGGCCGGGAAGTTCGACTTCCTGAAGCCCCGGCGTGCGTAGACTACCCGGCGCGACGACCGTCGTGCTCGCGGTCATGCTCGCCGTCGTGCTTGCGGGCGCGCTGGCCGCCGCGGGGTGCGGCCCCCGGCCCATTGACGTCGCAGGGACCTGTGAGGGAATCTGGGTCAGC
>JBKJJG010000022.1:0-3786 GCA_046598155.1 bacterium
GGTTGCGCTGCCGCAGGCCGCGCGCCTGGTGCGGTTGCTCCGTGGTCGCGGGATGCCGGTTGGTGACGCGCTGACGATCGCTGAGGCCCGGCAGGCCATCCTGGCTGCCGTGCGGGGGATGCGCAGTGGAGCTCACTAGGTACATCACGGTCGGGCAGTACCTCCCGCGATCATCGCCGCTGCACAACCTGGATCCACGCACGAAGATCCTGGCAACGACGGCGCTGATGGTTACCCTGTTCCTCATTCCCTCCTTCGCAGGCCTTGGGCTGCTGGCCGCGGGCCTGCTGGCGCTGCTGGTGCTGGGCCAGATCCCGCTCGGGTACGCGCTCAGAGGCCTGCGGCCGATCGCCGTCCTGCTGCTGCTGACGGTTTTCCTCAACACCTTCTTTGGCGGCGGAGACGCGGGGCGTACCCTGTTCCAGGCCGGCCCGCTGGTTGCGACGGAGGAGGGATTCAGGCGCGCCCTGTTCGTGGGGCTCCGATTCATCCTGCTGGTGACCGCGGCCACGCTGCTGACCTTCGTTACCTCGCCGGTGGAGTTGACCGACGGTCTGGAGTGGTTGCTGCGCCCGTTTCGTCGCGTAGGGGTGCCCGCGCACGAGCTGGCGATGATGATGTCCATAGCGCTCCGTTTCATCCCGACCCTTCTGGAGGAGACCGAGAAGATCATGAAGGCCCAGATGGCGCGGGGGGCGGAGTTCAGCCAGGGCTCGATACTCCGCCGGGCCCGCGCCTTCGTACCGGTGCTGGTGCCGCTGCTGATCAGCGCCTTCCGCCGCTCCGAGGAGCTGGCGCTGGCGATGGAGGCGCGCTGCTATCGGGGCGGAGAGGGGCGCACGCGGATGAAGGAGCTGCGATGGCGAACCGCGGACCTGGTGGCCGGCGCGTGCGTGATCGCCGTCTCCATCGTACTGGTGAGGTTGCGGTAGTTCCTCGTGCGAACCCTCGCGCTGCTGATCGAGTACGACGGCACGCGATACGCGGGCTGGCAGCGCCAGGGCTCCACCCCCACGATCCAGGGCGCGATCGAGGTCGCGGCGGGCTCGATCCTGGCGGAGCCCTGCCGTGTGTTCGGCTCCGGTCGCACCGACGCGGGCGTCCACGCGCTCGGGCAGGTGGCACACCTCTCCACCCGCAGCGCTCTGCCGGTGGAGCGCATCCGGACGGGCCTGAACGCGCTGCTGCCGGAGGACATCGTGATCCGCGACGTGCTGGAGGTGGCGCCGACCTTTCACGCGCGCTATGACGCGCGCCTGCGCATCTACCGCTACGCGCTCCTGGCCCGTCCCAGGCCTTCGGCTCTGCTGCGCCGGTACGCGCACCACGTCGTCGCACCCTTGGACCTTGAGGCGATGCGGGCCGGCGCCGCCGCGATGACCGGCCGGCACGACTTCACCGCGTTCCGCGTCGTGGGAACGGCCACGGCGTCCGCGGTCTGCACCGTGCACGCCGTCAAGGTGGAGCGCCGCGGGGACCTGGTCACGGTAACGGTTGCCGCCGACCGGTTCCTGCGGCAGATGGTAAGGCTGATCGTGGGGTCGCTGGTGGCTGTGGGGCGCGGCGCGCGGCCGCCCGAGGCGATCTCCGAGATCCTGCGGTCCGGGGACAACCAGCGTGCCGGCCCGGCGGCGCCCGCCTGCGGTCTCTACCTCGCGCGCGTGCTCTACGGCCCCGAGCACGGCCCTGCGCTGAGCGGCCCAAGGCCTGTGCTATAATCTTCGCGCGGGCCCGTAGCTCAAGTGGCAGAGCAGCGCCCTCATAAGGCGCCGGTTCCTGGATCGAAGCCAGGCGGGCCCACCACAGCACGCCTGGCGCAGGGGTGATGTCCGTGGAAGAACGCGAGCGTACCGGCGTCTTTCAGTTCGGCGACCTCACGGCGCAGGGCGTGGAGGAGATCCTGAGGTTCGTTTACCGCGCGCTTGAAGAGCGCGGGTACGACCCCGTGGATCAGATCGTTGGGTACCTCCTGTCGGGAGATCCGACCTACATCACCAGCCACGGTGACGCGCGGAAGGCCATCCGCCAGGTGGACCGGATCCTGCTGCTCGAGGAGCTGGTTCAGGCCTACGTGGACGCCAGGCTGCGCACCGCAGCGTCCTAGCATCGCACGCGTACATCTCGCAGGAGGATCATGTCAGTGGAGTTGATCATCAACGGCGGCCGCCGGTTGCGCGGCACCGTGCGGGTGGCCGGGGGAAAGAACAGCTCGCTGGCCATCATCGCCGCTTCCGCTCTCGCCCCCGACGTTTCGACCCTCGAAAACGTGCCGCACTGCCGGGACGTCGTAACCCTGCTCGGTATACTGGAGGCGCTGGGCGCACGTACCTCGCTGGAAGCCGGGCGCCTCACGATTGACGCGCGCGGGCTGAACGGCCACGTGGCACCCTACGACCTGTGCCGGAGCATGCGCGCCTCGTTCTACACCGCCGGGGTCCTGCTCGGGCGGATGGGCCGGGCCCAGGTTCCGCTGCCGGGCGGCTGCTCTATCGGCGCCAGGCCCGTGGACTTCCACCTGCGGGGCTTTGCCGCGCTAGGCGCCCGCGTCGTGACAGAGCACGGGTACATGAAGGCCTCGGCGCGTCGGCTGAAGGGCAACGCCTTCTACGTGCCCCGCAGCAGCGTGGGCACGACGATCAACCTCATGATGGCCGCCAGCACGGCACGGGGTACAACCGTCCTCCAGAACGCCGCGCGGGAGCCAGAGGTGGTGGACACCGCGGTCTTCCTGAACCTCATGGGCGCCAGGATCAAGGGGGCCGGCACGGATGCCATCACCATCGAGGGGATCCAAGAGCTGCACGGCAACTCCTATACCATAATTCCCGACCGGCTTGAGGCCGGTACCTACCTGATGGCCGGTGCTGCCAGCGGCGGCGACGTGCTCGTAGAGGGAATGATCCCCGAGCACCTCATCGCCCTGCTGGCCAAGATGGAGGAAGCGGGGATCGAGGTCATCCGCAACACCGACGGCGTGCGAGCCCGCTCCGTCGCCGACCTGCGCGCGGTGGACGTGGATACCGCCCCGTACCCTGGGTTTGCCACCGACCTCCACCCCCAGATGGCCGCGCTCCTCACCCTGGCCCGCGGCGCGTCCACCATACGCGAGACCGTGTTTGAGGCGCGGTTTGCCTACACCGACGAACTGCGCCGGATGGGCGCGAACATCAAGGCAGAAGGCGACAGCGTCCACATAACCGGGGTTGAGCGGCTCACCGGCGCGCCCGTCGAGGCGCCGGACATCCGGGGCGGCGCGGCCGTGCTGATCGCGGCGCTTGCCGCCGAGGGCACCACCGAGATCAGCCGGGTCGAGAACCTGGACCGCGGCTACGAGGGGCTCGAGCGCAAGCTCAGGTTGCTGGGCGCGCAGATTACGCGCAGCGGTTCGCTTGAGTCGCGGGAGGTCGGGTAGGTCTCGGCGCGGCGCGGAGAAACTCGACTGGTGGGCGAGGAGGGTCTTGAACCCCCGACCTCCTCTGTGTAAGGCAGAATCGGCCCCTCTGCTGCGGTGTGCACGCATGGACACGCATGGCTATAATCGAGCACCTGTGCGGGGTTCAGCGAAAGGGTCGCGGTCGTGCATGGGCACGCATGGACACCGATGGGCACGCTGGTAGGGGTCGGGATCGGGGTCGAATCGCTGTCCTCCCTCTTCTTCGTGAAGCAGACACGATTGACCACCAGGCGTGCCTACACACGTACAAGTCAAGACCACAATAGCCAACAGGCTCTCCCCACACAGAAGCCACCAGGGGGTCGGCCCCGGCCCGATAATCATGACGCCGA
>JBKJJG010000097.1:0-4301 GCA_046598155.1 bacterium
CTACCAGCGGCTGCAGTACCAGGGACGGGACCTGCGCGGCCAACGATTCAGGGGTACATGCCACCTCTAGGCGGAGCCGGCCGCCTAGCCGGGCCCGCTCAATTCCGATCACCGCGAGCACGCAGCGCAGTTCGTCCGCCAGCGAAACCAGTGGCTGGCGCGGGGCGAACTGATGGCGCAAGTGCGCCGCGAAGTAGGCCAACAGATCCTCGGCCGCCTCAGGGCGCCGGCGCACAAAGGCGCCGACCTGACTGAGCGCGTTGGCCAGCATGTGCGCCTGAGCGCCGGCCCAAAGTGCGGGGAAGATGCGCAAGGATTGGTCCGGGCTGGGAGGTCGGCGCCGGCCGGACATTGGCTTCCTGCCCTCCAGTGACGTGCCGCGGTGAGGAACGCCCGAAGAGGGCGTCCCGACGCCTGTTTGCGGTCCGGTGCGGGGGCCCGCCGCCCGCGCGATCAGTCCGCCCCGACCGTGACCGGCGGAGGGAGCGGGTAGATTGGGACGGAGGCAGTGGCACCGTTCGGGGTGGACGCGGCCACCTCCTGCCTGCCCCCCTCTCCCGGGGCGGACGCCTCGCCGCGCAATCGAGCGCCCGGCTCGCCGGCGAGGAAGCGCCGCATGCGGGCCAGCCCTCGCGTCTGGATCTCCGCCACACGCGTTATCGAGAGCGATAGGTGCGCGGCGACCTCTCGCAGCGTCAGCCCGCGGACCATGCGCAGCACCAGTACCTGACGGTCGCGCGGGGGAAGCGCTGCCAGGCCCAGCCACACCTGCCTCCTGAGATCGGCTTCCACCGCGAGGGCCTCAGGGTCGCCCTCCTCGCCGTCAGGCACCATCAGGGCTTCGTCCAGCGCCAGGAACTGAACCCGGTGGTTGGGCTCGGTCTTCTGGCGGCGCCGGTACGCGCGCGGCAGCGGGTCGCGGCGTCGCAACCCGTCCAGGATCGCGCCGCGGATCCGGTGGCCGGCGTAGGTCGTAAACCCCACGCGGCGCTGCGGATCGTACCGCCGCAACGCCTCCATGAGGCCGAGCACGCCGTCATTGATCAGGTCGTCCACCTCCACGGTTGGCGGCAACCTGCGCCCCATCGCCCTGGCAATCGCTGCTACCAGGGGAAGGTGCGGCTCCACGGCGGCAGATTGTGGCGCGGATTGTTCCATGGCTCCTCCCAACTGCCGGTCGAAATGCCCTGCTGCCATGAGAATGACGCGGCCGGCAATGGAAATGACCGGCAATGCGTCAACTGGGGTCAGATCCGAGTCAGGAGGTCCCAGGCGAGCTGTGAAGGGGATCACGCCTACGCGGGTGCGCTATGATGGGAAGAAACGGGAGGGTGGCGCGTGCACACCGAGGTCGGCGGGATCAGGATGGGCTACGACATGGAAGGCGGGGGGCCGCCGCTGGTGCTGCTCCACGGGTTCCCGCTGAACCGTGCGATGTGGCGCGCTCAGGTGGCCGGGTTGCGCGACCGGTTCACGGTGATAGCGCCCGACTTCCGGGGGTTCGGCGATTCGGATATCCCAAGGAACCCCATGAGCATGGACGCCTACGCCCAGGACGTGCTCGCGCTGCTGGACGTGCTGGGTTGCCCGCGCTTCGCGCTGGGTGGCCTTTCCATGGGCGGATACGTGGCTTTTCGGGTGATGGCCCTGGCCGCGGACCGCGTCAGCGCCCTCCTGATCGCGGACTCACGCGCAGAGCCGGACACCGAGGAGGGCCGCCAGCGCCGCCACGCGGCCGTGGCGCGGATCGAGGACGAAGGCCCTGCGGGGTATCTGGAGGAGTTCGCCGGGCAGTTGGTCGGTCCCACCACCAGGGCGCAGCGGCCCGGGGTAGTTCAAGCCGTTCGGGAGATCATAGGGACCCCGCCGGCGCGAAGCCTCACCGCGGCGCTGTCCGCGATGGCGGCGCGGCCGGACAGCCGGCCGCTGCTGGGCGAAGTCAAGGTACCGTCCCTCGTGGTCGTGGGCGAGGAGGACACGCTGACTCCCCCCTCCGCGGCCGAGGCGATGACCGCGGCTCTGGTGAACGCCCGCCTGGTTCAGATTCCATCCGCCGGACACATGTCTAACTTAGAGCAGCCGGAGGCGTTTACGCGCGCGGTTCGCGAGTTCCTGACGGCCCTGTAGTAATTAGCCGCGCGCCCCTAGCGGCACATAGACGCGGTCGTTCGGGCCCGTGTAGTGGGCAAGCGGTCGTATGAGGCGGTTGTCCGAGTACTGTTCCAGCGCGTGCGCGGTCCATCCCGCGACGCGGCTCACCGCGAATGTCGCGGTGTAGAGATCCATGGGGATTCCAAGGGCACGGTATACCGACGCGGAATAGAGGTCCACGTTTGGGAAGATGTGGCGCCGTGAGGTCGTAACCTCTTCTACCCCGCGCGTCAGGCGGTACCACAGGGAATCGCCGCTTTGCTCTCCCAATTGCTCGGACATCTTGCGGAGGAACCGCGCGCGCGGATCCTCGGTGCGGTAGACCCGGTGGCCAAATCCGGGGATCTTCTTCTTCGCCTCCAGCATCTCAAGCAGGACCGGTTCAACCCGCTCCGGGCTGCCGATCCGCTCAAGCAGGCGCATCACGTCCTCGTTGGCTCCGCCGTGAAGCGACCCTTTGAGCGTCCCGATCGCGGAAACTATCGCCGAGTGAAGGTCTGACAGCGTGGCCGCGGTCACACGCGCGGCAAAGGTGCTGGCGTTGAACTCGTGGTCGGCGTGCAGGATCATCGCGACGTCGAGGGCGCGCGCCGCCTGGGCGTCGGGCTCCTTCCCTCGCAGCATGTACAGGTAGTTGCCGGCATGGCTTAGCCGGGCCAGGGGCGTCAGCGGCTCGCCGCCGGAGCGCAGGCGGTGGAACGCGGCAATCACGGCGGGAACCTGCGCGGTCAGGCGGACCGCCTTGCGCGCGTTGGCCTGGGGCGATCCGTCTCCGGCCTCGGGATCGTAGTGCCCCAGCGCCGAAATCATCGTTCGCAGCACGGCCATCGGCTGCGCTCCCGCTGGGATCTCCCTGAGCAGGCCCATCGCAGGGGAGGGGATGGAACCGGCCCGCAGCAGTTCGGACTTCAGGGCGTCCAGCGCGTTCCGCGAAGGAAGCTCGCCGTGCCAGAGGAGGTAGGCGACTTCCTCGAACGTGGCATGCTCTGCCAGGTCGGCGGCGTCGTAGCCGCGGTACACCAGCCGCCCGCGCTCACCGTCAACCAGGCAGATGGCCGAATCCCCGGCAACGACGCCTTCCAGGCCCTCCTGCGCCTGCACGTTGCTTGCTCCTGACATGCGTACGCCCCCCCTTGGCCGCTCTCTAGGGAAGGACGCCGGAGGTCACGCGGTTATTCCCCGCCACGTGCCAGGGGCCCTTACGATCCCGCAGTGCCAGCGTGCTTACGGTCGAGGTCTCGGAACCGGCCGTGCTCCTTGTGGAAGAACATCTCGACGTTCCCCACGGGCCCGTTGCGGTGCTTGGCAATCCGGATCTCGGCGACGTGCTGCTTGCCTTCCGCCCGCGCCTTGGCCTCGTCGTAGTATTCCTCCCGGAATATGAAGAGCACCAGGTCCGCCACCTGCTCGAGCTCACCACTCTCTCTAAGATGCGAGAGTTGCGGGATCCGGCTGCCGGTCGACTCCACCACCCGGGAGAGCTGCGATATCCCGATCACCGGGAGGTTCAGCTCCTTGGCCAGCGACTTGATCGAGCGGGCGATCTCCGAGACCTCCTGGGTGCGGTTCTCCGACCGCTTGTAGGATTGGATCATCTGAATGTAGTCAATGATGATCAACCCAAGCCCGTGCTCGGCCTTCAGCTTGCGGGCCTTGGCCCGCATCTCAATTGACGATAGCGTGGACGAGTCGTCAATGAAGATCGGCGCCTCGCTCAGCTTCCCCATTGCGGTGGCCAGGCGCGGCCAGTCGGCGTCGCTCAGGTGGCCACTGCGCAGCCGGGAAGAGTCCACCTGCGCCTCGCTGCAGAGCATCCGCTGGACGAGCTGTTCCTTGTTCGTTTCGAGACTGAAGATCGCCACCGGTACCTGGTGCACAACCGCGGCGTGTTGGGCGATGTTGAGGGCAAGAGTGGTGTTGTGCACACAGACGTCGTTGGCGACGAAGTTGTGCGTTTCCGGCACGGTCAGGTCGTAGACCTGGAAGAGCCCGGCCTCCTCGATCGAGACCACCTCTTCCCACATCACGTCAATCTCGTCGAGCAGCGAACGCTGGGCGTTGCGCGCCCACCACCGCAGTCGCACCCAACCGAAGATGCTCGCCTCCCGCACCAGGGCAAGCGTGGCGCCCACGCCCAGGGTGAGTGCGTC
>JBKJJG010000271.1:0-3612 GCA_046598155.1 bacterium
GCGCCACAGCCGCCAGTGGACCATCTGCCCTGCGCCGGTTCTCCGCCGATCTCTCTCTGCTGGCCGTTGCGGCGGTGTGGGGACTGACCTTCCCGCTCGGCAAGATAGTCCTGGAGACCCTTACGCCGTTTGCCTACATGGCGGTCCGGTTCACCGTCGCTGCGTTGGTGCTCGTCCCATTGATGCTCCGCCGTCCGGTGGCGACGGCCAGACGCGACTGGATGGCGGCGGCCTTCTTGGGCGCGGTGCTGTTCCTGGGATTTGCCCTCCAGACGATCGGGTTGAGAATAACCACCGCTTCAAAGGCCGGGTTCATTACCGGGCTATCCGTGGTTATGGTGCCGGTAATCTGGGCGGTCTGGATGCGGCGGGTGCCGCACCAGCGCGTGATGACGGGCATCGCCGCGGCCACGGTGGGGCTCGCCCTGCTGACGCTTAACGGATCGGTCGCGGTCAACGTCGGCGATCTGCTGGTGCTGGCGTGCGCGGTGTGCTTCGCGATTCACATTGTCATCATGGGGCGGCTGGCGCCTGTCCTTGACACGATAACCCTGACTACGGTGCAGGTGGTGGTGGCCGCCATCCTGAGCGTGCTGGCCGCGCTGATGGAGGGATCTCTACCAGGAGTGGCCACCGCGAGCGCCCTGGTGTGGGGCATGATCCTGTTCATGACTGCTACGGGAACGCTGGCGGCGCTTCTGGTACAGGCGTGGGCCCAGCGGTTTACCAGCCCCGCGCACACCGGGCTGATGTTCGCCTTCGAGCCGGTTGCGGCCGCGATCGCCGCGTTCTTCATCCTGGGCGAGGTCCTAGTTGGTCACCAGGCGTATGGCGCCGCGCTGATCTTCGTTGGAATCGTGATCGCCGAACTCAATCAGGGCCGGGCTGAGATCCCGGTGGAGGTTAGACGATGAGCAAGACCCCAGGCTTTCAGACGCGCGCGATTCACGGCGGTACGGTTCGCGATCCGCTCAAGTCGGTGAGCCCACCAATCTACCAGACCACCACCTTTCAGTTCGACTCGATGGCCGAGGGCGCCCGGCTGGGGGCCGATGAGGGCGGCGGCTGGTACTACACGCGCTGGGGCAATCCCACGACGCGACTCTTCGAGGAGCTAATGGCCGAACTCGAAGGCGGTGAGGACGCGCTCGCCACGGCGTCGGGCATGGGGGCCATTTCCACGGCGGCGCTGGCGGTGCTCGAGCCCGGCGCGCACGTCGTCTCCCCGCGCGCGGTGTACCAGGCCACCTTCACGCTGTTCCGTGAGGTGACCCCCAAGCACGGGGTCGAGGTGACGTTCATTGACGCGGTTGATCCGGATGCTTACGAGCGGGCCATTCGACCCAACACGAAGCTGCTGTACATCGAGACGCCCAACAATCCGTTGATGCAGGTTACCGACATCGAGGCCATCACGAACATGGCACGACGGATCGGCGCCGTTACGATTGCCGACAACACCTTCGCGTCACCGTTCAATCAGACACCCATCGCGCTGGGTGTGGACCTGGTCGTGCACAGCGCGACGAAGTACCTGGGCGGTCACCACGACGTCACGGCCGGAGTGATCGTGGGCAGGCGCGACCTGATCAAGCGGGCCACGCGCATGCTCCGGATTCTCGGCCCGGTGCTCGATCCGTTCGCGGCATGGCTGCTGGTGCGCGGGCTGCGGACGCTGGGGCTGCGGGTAGAACGGCACAACCAAAATGCGGCGCGGCTGGCCGAGTTCCTGGCAGGCCACCCGCGGGTGGAGAGGGTCCACTACCCGGGGCTGCCGTCACATCCCGATTACGCCGTCGCCGCCAGGCAGATGCGCGGGTTCGGTGGGATGCTCTCGTTCGAAGCACGAGGGGGCTTTGAGGCCGGCGTGCGCACGGTCGAGAGTCTGCGGATCGCCAGTCTGGCGGTGAGTTTGGGCGGCCACGAGACCCTGGTGACGCATCCGGCGTCAACGAGCAGCGTGGGGATTCCTCGGGAAGATCGAGAGCGGTCCGGGATAACCGACGGCTTGATCCGCGTCTCGGTTGGGTTGGAAGACGTGGAGGACCTGATCGCCGACTTCGATCAAGCCCTCAACGCCGCGTAGGCCGCGGCCTAGGCTCCCTGCCAGGTTAGCAGGATCTTTGCCGCTTCTTCCAGCGACGCCGCCTCTGCATCGGGCCTGATGTGGCGGTGGTTGACATTGTCCGGGTTGGGCGTCATCGTCACGTAGAGCGTACGCATCCCGACCCCCTGCCCGCCGCCGATGTCGGCCTCCAGCGTGTCGCCGACCATCGCGGCGCGCGCCGGCTCAACGCCCCATCGGTTGAGCACCGAGTGGAAGATCGCGGGGTCGGGTTTGGCCCTTCCGAATCCTGCCGACGACACAACGGGATCCAGGTACGGACCGAAGCCCATCCGCTCGACGACCTGCTCGATCAGCCAGTGAGAGGATGCGTTCGAGATGCACCCCAGCCGGACGCCGGTTTTGCTCAACCGCTCCAGCATCTCCACCGCGCCCGGGAACGCCCGGTATCCGTCCATTTCGGGCTCGAAGAACACGCGCTCGGCGGCCTCGACGAACCCGTCGTCGGTTGTCGCCAGGTTTAGCCGAGCGATCGCCCGGCGGATCGCCTCCTGCATGGTGTGCTGCCGGCTGGTGGTTGAGGTCATCTCCCACATCCAGCGCCGGGCTTCACGGACCGCGGCACCCAACTCCGCCGGGCTGCCCGATGACCGCAGCCACGCGGTCAGGTGCGCGGCGTTGTCGCCCTCCGTCGTGGAGGGGTAGATGAGCGTGCCGCCGAGGTCGAAGATCACCGCGGTCAGCGAGGGAGACGTTGGGTGAGGTAGGCTGGTCATGCCGGGATGATACAACACGCGCAGGCGTCAGTCGAGAAACAGAGGGACCAGTTCGAACCTGTTCACGTCCAGCAGTCCTCGGTCGGTGAGTTTCAGGGCCGGGATCACCGACAGCGACATGAACGACAGCGTCATGAATGGGTCCGCCAGGGGCACCCCGAGGCGCTGGGCGGCCGCCAGCAATGCCCGCTGCCCTTCGGCTACCCGGGCGAGCGGTTCGTCCGACATGAGACCGGCGATGGGCAGGGGCAGCGACGTGATCTCCCCGCCATCAACGGCCACCAGCCCGCCCTGCATCTCGAGAACGCGCTCCACGGCCGCGCGCATGGCTTCGTCGGAGGCGCCCAAGACGATCAGGTTGTGCGCGTCGTGGGCGATGGTCGAGGCCAGCGCTCCGCGCTTCAACCCGAAGCCGCGCACGAATCCCATGCCGACCCGGCCGCTTCCGGTGTGCCGCTCGATCACCGCAATCTTGATGAGATCCCTGTCGGGATCGGCGACCGCCTCGCCGTTGACGATGGTGATTTCTGCCTCACCGGCTCCGGTTACTAGCTGATCCGGAACAAGCTCGATCACGCGCACGCGGCGGCTGCGCGCGGGTATGCCGAAGCGGAGGCTGCTACGCAGCACGTTGATCGTGCCGCGGAGCATAGGCAGCTTCTCAGGCCGCTGGTAGGGCAGCATCTCGCCGTCCTGGGCCACGAGGCGGCCGTGACGGTACACCAGCCGGGGGCGCGGCGACCGGAGGTCGTCGAAGACGATCAGGTCGGC
>JBKJJG010000049.1:0-6105 GCA_046598155.1 bacterium
CTGGGCATAACGCCGGAGGGCATCTACAGGGCCCTCGGGGAGATCCGCGGGCAGCAGCGCGTCACCGATCCCAATCCCGAGAGCAAGTACCAGGTACTGGAGAAATACGGCCGCGATCTCACGGCGCTTGCGGCGTCGGGCAAGCTCGACCCGGTGATCGGTCGCGACGACGAGGTCCGCCGCGTGATCCAGGTCCTCAGCCGCCGCACCAAGAACAACCCCGTGCTCATCGGCGATCCGGGCGTCGGCAAGACCGCCATCGCGGAGGGCCTGGCGCAGCGGATAGTGAAGGGCGACGTGCCCGAAGGGCTCAAGTCCAGGCGCGTCGTGCAACTGGACATGGGCGCGCTGGTCGCCGGGACCAAGTACCGGGGTGAGTTCGAGGACCGCCTCAAGGCGGTGCTGCGCGAGATCGCCTCCGCGGAAGGCCAGATCATCCTCTTCATTGACGAGCTGCACACGGTGGTCGGCGCCGGTGCGGCCGAGGGAGCTATTGACGCGGCGAATCTGTTGAAGCCGCCTCTGGCGCGCGGCGAGCTGCACGCGATCGGCGCCACCACGCTCGACGAGTACCGGAAGCACATCGAGAAGGACGCGGCGCTGGAGCGCCGTTTCCAGCCGGTGCTGGTGTCCGAGCCGTCGGTGGAGGATACGATCAGCATCTTGCGCGGCCTGAAAGAGCGCTATGAGGTCCATCACGGGGTTCGGATCACCGATCCCGCGGTCATCGCCGCCGCGACGCTCTCCGACCGGTACATCAGCGCGCGGTTCCTGCCCGACAAGGCGATAGACTTGATTGACGAGGCGGCCAGCGGGCTGCGCATGGAGATTGACAGCAAGCCTGCCGAGGTGGACGAGGTGGACCGGCGCGTCATGCAGCTCGAGATCGAGCGCGAGGCCCTGCGCCGCGAGACCGACCCCGCCAGCCAGGAGCGCCTGCAGCGGCTCGAGGAGGAGCTGGCGTCGCTCCGGGAGCGTTCGGACGCCCTGCGGGGGCAGTGGGAGCAGGAGAAGCAGGCGATCACCGCGATCCGTGAGACCAAGCAGCGAGTAGAAGAAGCCCGCCGCCAGATCGAGGACGCGGAGCGGCGCGCCGACCTGGAGACCGCCGCGCGGCTGCGGTACGGAACGGTGCCGGAGCTGGAGCGCCAGATGCGGGACCAGGAGGAGCGCCTGCGGACGGTTCAAGCCGGCGGGCGGCTGCTCAACGAGGAGGTCACCTCCGACGAGGTGGCAGAGGTGGTCGCGCGTTGGACCGGCATTCCGGTGCAGCGGCTGCTGGAAGGCGAGATGGCCAAGCTGCTACACCTCGAGGAGCGGCTGCACGAGCGGGTGATCGGTCAGGACGAGGCGGTGGGCGCCATCGCCGACGCGATCCGGCGCGCCAGGGCCGGCCTGAAGGATCCCCGCCGCCCCATTGGCACCTTCCTGTTCCTGGGCCCCACCGGCGTGGGCAAGACCGAGCTGGCGCGCGCCCTGGCCGAGCAGCTCTTTGACGACGAGGACGCCATGGTGCGCCTGGACATGTCGGAGTACCAGGAGCGGCATACCACCAGCCGGCTCGTCGGTGCGCCCCCGGGCTACGTGGGGTTCGAGGAGGGAGGGCAGCTCACCGAGGCGGTTCGGCGGCGGCCCTACCGCGTGATTCTCTTTGACGAGATCGAGAAGGCGCACCCGGACGTGTTCAACATTCTTCTCCAAGTTATGGAGGACGGCCGGATGACCGACGGTCACGGCCGGACCGTGGACTTTAAGAACACGGTCATCATCATGACCAGCAACCTGGGCAGCAGGCACCTGCAAGGGCTGGAGGCCGGGGACGTCTCCGCGTACGAGATGGCCAGGGTACTCGTGCTGGGCGAGCTGCGCAAGGCGGTCCGTCCCGAGTTCCTGAACCGCTTGGACGAGATCATCGTGTTCCGCCCTCTCTCCGAGGAGCAGCTCGTCGAGATCGTCGGGCTGCAGGCCGGCGCGCTGGCCCGGCGGCTGGCGGCGCAGGGCATGGGCATCGAGGTGACCGAGGCGGCGAGAAGGCACCTTGCCAAGGAGGGGTACAGTCCGGACTTCGGCGCCCGCCCGCTCCGCCGGCTGATCCAGCGGGAGATCGAGAACGTCGTCGCCCGCAAGATCCTGTCCGGAGAGCTGCGGGGGGGCGATACGGTGCGGGTGGACTATCAGGACGAGCGCCTGGTGTTTGCCGCGGTATAATTGGGCGACATCTGCGGGGAGGTGAGCGCCATTCTTGAGATCACGGTCTTCGTCAGCGGCGGCGTGCTGCTCGCGCTGGAGATCATCGCCAGCCGGGTACTGGCGCCCTACTTCGGCAACTCGATCTACGTCTGGGGCAGTCTGATAGGTGTCTTCCTCACTGCGCTAAGCGTGGGGTATGCCGTGGGCGGCAGGATCGCCGACCGGTTCCCTTCACACGGCCTGTTCTCGGGGATTGTTTTCCTGGCCGGAGCGCTGACCGTCCCAATCCCGATTCTCGCCACACCGGTGCTCGAGGCGATCGCCAGCGCCGACCTGGGCCCTCAGCTCAACCCGCTCGTCGGATCCATGGCGCTGTTCGTGGTGCCCAGCATCGTGATGGGAATGGTATCACCGTTTGCGGTGCGGCTCCGCGCCCAGGCCGTGGCCACGGTGGGGCAGACGGCCGGCGCGCTATACGCCATCAGCACGGTGGGCTCGATTACCGGGACGTTGGCGGCGTCGTTCGTGCTGATCAACTACTTCGGGGTACGCGCCATCATCCATATCCTTGGGTTCGCGCTGATGGCAATGGCCGTGATCGGCTGGCTGGCCACGCGGCACCGGCTTGCCGCGGCGCTGGGCGCGGCGCTGGCAGTCCTGCTGGCGGCCGGCGTCACGGGGGCGTTACCCGCTTCCTCACCCACGCTGGTCTATGCCCGCGACACCGTCTACCACCGGGTCACCGTCTCCGACGAGGGCACGGTCCGTTATCTCAAGCTTGACAACTACTGGCAGAGCGCCCTCGACCGCGAACGGCCGCAGCGCACGGTGTTCGCCTATGCGGATTACATGCACCTGCCCCTGATCTTCGTGCCCCGGCCCTCGCACGCCGCGTTGATCGGGCTCGGCGGGGGCACGATTCCGGCCCGCTACGTGGCCGACTACCCCACGGTAACGATGGACGTGGCGGAGATAGACCCTGAGGTAGTAACGGTGGCGCGGCGCTTCTTCGGCGTGGCGGACAGCGACCGCCTGATCATGACCGCGCGTGACGGCAGGCTGCACCTGCGCCTCGCGCAGGCGCGGTTCGACATTGTCCTGACCGATGCCTACCTGATTGACACGATTCCTTTCCACCTGGCCACCCGCGAGTTCTTCGCGCTTGCCCGCTCCCGGCTTGCGCCCGGCGGCGTGGTTGTTTCCAACATTATTGGAGCCCTGGACGGCCCGAACAGCCGGTTGTTCCGGGCAATCTACAAGACCATCCGAGAGGTCTTCCCCACCGTCTATGTCTTCCCCGTGGATTTCGGACGCTACGGCGCGCCGGGGTCGCTGCGCAACATCATCGTGATCGCAACCGACGCGCCGGCGCTGCCGCCCGAGGAGATCAGGCGTCGCGCGCAGGCGCTCGTGGACGCGCGGCTGGTGACCGTGGACCGGTTCCTCGATGCGGCGGGCGATCTGTACGAGACGGCCATCCCCACCGCCGACGTCCCTGTGCTATCCGACGACTTCGCTCCCATAGATGCGTTGATACCGACTCGATAGGCCCGGAGTTGGGCACAACCGTAGTGCGGCGAGACGCCCGGGTTGCCGGACGGGAGGTCTTGGCACCATGCCGGTGCTGAAGATCGTCCTGGGGGACGTCGTGCGCATGCGCAAGACCCATCCCTGCGGGAACGACCAGTGGGAAGTAGTGCGTCTTGGGGCTGACATAGGCGTCCGATGCCTGAAGTGCGGCAGGCGGGTGCTGATGCCGCGCGTGAAGTTCGAGCGCCGGGTCCGGACCTTCATCCGGCGCGGCCCTGGCATCGCCGAGGCCGGCCAGCAGGCGCCATGACGGCATGGGCCGTGAGGGGACAGATCGCGTGACACGCTGGATCTTGAGGACGGGGCCGTGGTTCGGGGCCGCATTCCCGTGGGCGGTCGTGGCGGCCGCTGCCGCCGCGATGGCCGAGGCGCTGTTTACCTCGGCCCTGCCACCGGCGCGGGAGTTCGCGCTCCTTTGCCTGGCAGGCACGGTCGCCAGCGCGCTGCGCGTACCGATGCCCGCGGGCGGCTACCGCACCCTGCGGCCCGCGGTGGCCGCTGCCGGCCTTGGGCTCTTCGGTGCCCCGGCGGCCGCGGCTGCCATGGCGATCGGCGCGGTGCTCGGGGACGGCGTCCTGCGCCAGCGCCCGCTGCGCGTCATGCTGTTCAACGCTGCGCAGGCGATCCTGGCCACGCTTGCGGCCGGGAGTGTCGCGGCCCTGGTTCAACCCGATTTCGCCGGATGGGCCGGCCGTCTTTCCCCCGTGCGCGACAGCGTGGTTCACGCGCTGGCCATCCTGGCGGCGGCAGCGGCGTTCACCGCCGTTACCTCCGTGCTGGTGAGCTGGTACATCGCCCTGCGGCGGCGACGGGCGTTCGCGGGCGTGTTGGGGGCCAATGTCGGGGTCGAGATAATCAACACGTTCCTGCTGTTTGGGTTCGGTTCGATCACCGGGTTGGTCATCAACGACAGCCTGCCGCTGCTCGCGCTGTTAGTCGCGGTTCCGGTAGCGATGGTCTCGGCTGTGCTGATGGTCTCTACCGGAGGGAGGCAGGCATCGGCAGAACTGGAGGCGCTGCACGATGCGGCCCTGGAGGTTGGCCGCTGCGAGACCCCGGAGGAGATAGCGCGGGTTGTGGCCGCGGCCATGGACCGGTTGGTCGTCTCGGATACGGCAATGATTTGGCTGCGCCGTCCCGGTGAACCCGGTGCCAGCCTGGCCCACACCAGCGGCCCCGAAGACGGCCAGGCGGTCGGCCAGATCGAGCTGGCCGGGTTGGCCGCGGAGGTCATGCGGTCCGGCCGGCCGGTGCGATCCGGCAACTATGAGCGCGATCGCAGGCGCAACCCACGCCTCGAGTCACTTGATGGCACGGGTGCGGTGCTGTCTGCGCTGGCCGTCCCGATGACCGCCGCCGGGGAGATCTGGGGCGCCCTGGCTTTTGCCGATGGCGAGCGCCACCACTTCACCGCCCGGCACGAGTATCTGGTCACGGCGCTGGCAGGATACGCCGCGGTTGCCATGCGGAACGCGCACCAGTCAGAGGAGGGCCGGCGCCAGGCAGAGCGGCTGGTCGCGCTCCAGCACCTCGGGTTTGCTCCGAGCGCTACGCTTGACGTTGACGAGGCGTGCCGGTTTCTGGTCAAGCGGTTGGCGGAGGCGCTAGGTGCACGGTACGCGCTGCTGGCACTGTACGACGGCCAGCGCCGCAAACTGTGCGGGCAGGCAGCATACGGCACGGACGAAGAAGAGCTGAAGCAGCTGCGCGTGGGCCTGGATGCCGAGCCAGGGGCGCTGCGTGAGGCGGTGCGCGCTATCCGCGAGCGCCGGTCCCTTGTCTGTGCCATTGGCGGCGACGACCAGGTGCCGACCTGCGGCTGTCCGGTGCTCCTGGCCCTGCCCGAGGCCCGCTACGCGCTGACCGCGCCCATGATCCACCAGGGCCGGCCAGTAGGCGCCCTGACCGTAGTGCGCAGCGAACCGCGCCCGTTTTCCGCGGCCGAGACCGCCATTATTGAGGCGACCGCGGTCCAGGGAGCAGCGGCGATTGAGAACGCCCGTGCGTGCGCCGCGTTGAAGGTGCGGAACGACCGCCTCAAGGCGGCCGTCGAGAGGTTCGGACGGATGGGTGGGGCCGCGGATCTGCCAGCCATCTTCGCGCTGGTCGCGGACGGAGCACGCGACCTGTTCGGCACCGGTCGCTGCATGCTGCTGGCCTGGGACGGCCATGGTCCCATCAGGGAGACGCTTGGGGCCGGGTTGTCCGACGAATCCCAGCGCGCCGTGCTCGCGCGCATCCAGAACGGCCGCATCCGGTCCACCGCCCCCTCACCCAGGCCGCACGTGATGGCCGGCCTGCCGGCAGATCCAGGAGGGGGACCAG
>JBKJJG010000054.1:0-4561 GCA_046598155.1 bacterium
CCTCAGCAGGCAGGCCAGGGAGGCCCAAGAAAACAGGAGGTGATCAGCATGGATCAGCCCGACAGAAAGCCTATGCTCACCCCTCCAGAACCCGCGTCAGGACTGGATTCTAGCCGCCGCCCTGAGCAGGGGCCTCCTAAGCCTCTGGTCGGGGGTTCGATTCCCTCCGGGCCCGCCAGGCTAGATCCCGAATCCTGAAGAGCGCGGTAGTGCGATGGCAGGTCCCATCGGACCATCACCTCGACGAGTTCGCCTTCCGGCTCATCAGCCGCTCCTACTCCAAGCACCCTCCCATCTGACACATTGCATTACACATTCGGGTGTGTGAGAATGGGTGACACATGGGAGGTGCTCGCATGCCCACCAACCTCGACCTCGACGACCGCCTGATCGAAGCGGCTATCAAGGCCGGCCGCCATCGCACAAAAAGGGAAGCTGTGACCGCCGCCCTCCAAGAGTACGTGCGGCATAGACAGCAGCTGAAGGTGCTCCACCTGACGGGACAGATCGAGTACGATCCTCGCTACGACTACAAGGCGGAGCGGCGTCGAAAGTGAAGGTTCTGGTCGATACGTCGATCTGGTCCCTGGCCTTCCGCCGAAAGGCGGGCCATCTCTCCGCCACCGAACGCCGCATCGTGGAGGAATGGACCGCGTTAGTCCAGCAACGTCAGGTTCTCCTGGTCGGTCCGGTGCGCCAGGAGGTTCTCTCGGGCATCCGCGATCAGCAAGCGTTCAACCGGCTGCGCCTCGCGCTGCGCGCGTTTCCGGACGAATCGCTGACGATCGAGGACTTCGAGGAAGCCGCCCGTGCGGGGAACATCTGCCGCGCGGCCGGGGTGGCTGGTTCGCCGGTGGACTACCTGCTCTGTGCGCTGGCAATCCGCCGTGACGCGGCGATCTACACCACGGATCGGGACTTTGCGGCCTACGCGCGGCATCTTCCACTCCGGCTGCATCGCCCGGGCCCCTGACCCTCCGCCGTGTTTCTGGCCCTCGCGATCCAGCGGTCGCCGGGGGGGTTTCGGCAGGCGCTGCTGGCGAGCGCTACTGCCTGCCTCGAGGCGCCCCTTCCGAAGGACCACCATGCGCACCGGACGGTTTGTCCGGGTTGCCATCGCCCATTCTCTTCATGGCTTCCGTCATGATCCTCTCACAGATCCTCAACATCTCCATCGCCCTCTCGATGGCGCCACGCGCTTCCCCGGGTCCTTCCCTCTTGGCGATGGCCAGGGCCTCCATGTGCCTTTGGGTCGCCCGCTCGACGGTCCTGATGGCTCTGGCCGCGCCGTCTTCATTCTCGGTCCGCTGCATTGCGCGCACCTGGTTCATTACCTGGTGCATCGCAGCGACGTACTGCTGGACGCGCGTGCGCACGAGCGCTGGATCGTCATTCTGAACCGCGGCTTGGACCTGCGCGACCAACCCTTCGGCCTGCTGGAGCGGGTTCAGCAGCTTTGCCGCAGGGTCAGTCATCTGGTTCGCCACGGCCTGACCGGATAGCACCGCGATGAGGGTAATTGCCAGCACGCTGGCGATTGCACGCATTCGGAACATCGTTCCAGCCTCCCATTCGTGTTGACTGCTTAGTTGGATCGTGCCTGTGCCCAGTAAAGGTGACGGATGGCTTCGGCCATCTTGCCCACGGCAGCGGCGACTTCCGCGGCCTGGTAGTACCGGCCGGCCTCAAAGTGCGCCTCTGCCAGCGCGATGTTGCGGCGCGCCATGGTGAAGAGCGCCCGAGTGTCCTCGCTGGTGCGGGCGAAGGCCGCAACGTCGGGCAGCCGCTCCTTCGCCTGGCGCAGCTCCCGCTCCGCCCGCTGCCCATCCCTCTCGGTCTGCGGCGGGCCCTGCGGCCCCGAAGGTCCCGATGGGCCGGATGGACCATACGCCGAATGCGCCCCGCCCTGCGACGCGGTGGATACCCCCACGCCGGCGGTCCCTGCGCCCGCCAGGGCAATCACAACGATGCACAACCCGGTTACCATTCGACGCATGAGCTGACCCTCCGATTTGGAAAGTAACATGCCGTGCTGCCCGTGGTATGACGAAAGATGACGGGAAGATTACAGCTACGTGGGCAGCTCTATGTGAAACGCAGCCCCGCAGCCAGGCGCGCTCTCCGCCCAGACCCTTCCGCCGTGAGCGTCCACGATGCCGTGCACGATGGCCAGACCCAACCCGGATCCCTCCCCCGTGCGCGGATGGCGGTAGAATCGGTCGAAGATGCGCTCCAGCCGCTCCGGCGGGATCCCGGGGCCGTCGTCCCGCACCGTGAGACGCCCGGGGCCGGCCTCGATGGTTACGGTGGCCTCTGGGCCCGCGTGCTTGATAGCGTTGTCCACCAGGTTGCTCAGTGCCTCGCGGAGCTGGTCGGGGTCGGCGTCCGCCCACGCCGCGTCGTGGTACACGACCCGCAGCCGCCGGCCGACGATGGAGCCGAAGTCGTCCGCGACCGCCCGGGCCAGCGCCCCCAGATCGAGGCGAAGCCGCCGCATCGGAACGCCGGCGTCCAGGACGGCCAGCGTCACGAGCTTGCGCACCAGGAGGTCGAGCCGCTCCATCTGCTGCCGCATGGTCTGGTAGGAGGCTCGGACCCGTTCAGGATCTGCAATGACACCTCGCTCCAACAGCTCCAGGTGACCGCTCAAGGCGGTCAGCGGCGTCCTGAGCTGGTGAGCGGCGTAGGCGGCGAAGCGATGATGCATGGCAAACGCTGTCTCCAGGCGCTGGACCATCTCGTCGAAGGAGGCCGCCAGTCGCCCCACCTCGTCGCGACCGTGGGGTAGCTCCGAACGCCGCCCCCACTCGCCGGCGGCAATCGCCCGACAGGAGGCTGCCAGTCGTTCCAGGGGCGCGGACAGATAGTGGGCCAGCACGAGCGCCAGGGCGCCGGTACGGTCACCACCAGCGGTATGTAGAGGGTCATCTGACGCCCGTCGTCGGCGGGCTGGACCACCGAGACGGCGCGGCCGCTCTGTGCGGCCCTCGTAGCCAAACCCAGGTCTGGAGGCAGCGGAGCGGGGTGCTCGGGGAGGACGTTGCCGGACGCCACTACGCGCCCGGCGGCGTCGAGCACGACCGCGGTTGCCGCCGGCGTGGTCAGGTCTCGGGCAAGTTCGCGGGCCAGGAGCCCCAGGGGCAGACCCGTGGCCGCCAGACGGCTGGCATAGGCGTCCAGCGCGGGCTGGGCCTGGACACGCAGCGTGCGCAGGGTGTGATCGAGCAAGAACCGGTCCATCTCTTGGTGATAGGCGGCGCTCAGCACAACCACGATGACGCCGAGAATGAGCACGAAGGTTGCCAGGATCTTCCAGCGTAGCGTCATGGCAGCCTGAGCGTGTAGCCCACCCCCCGCACCGTGGCGACGATGCGGTGCTCCCTGTCGCCGAGCCGTTCCCGCAGGCGGCGGATGGTCGCCTCCAGGACGTTGCTCTCTCCCTCGAAGTCGAAGCCCTAGACGCGGTCCAGCAACTCTTCGCGCGCGTAGACGCGCCCCGGCCTGCGCATCAGCGCCGCGAGCAGATCGAACTCTCGCGGCGACAACTCGAGGGTCCGTTCATGCCACCACGCCTGGCGCGTCTCCGCATCCAGGGCAAGGGGACCGACCTGCAGCCGGCCGACGACGCGGCCCGCGCGCTTGAGGACGGCGCGGATGCGCGCGGCCAGCTCGGCAAAGTTGAAGGGCTTTGTTACGTAGTCGTCGGCACCGGCGGAAAACCCGGTCACCCTGTCCTGGACCTCACCACGGGCCGTCACCATGATAATGGGCAGATCGTATGCCCCTCGGATCCGGCGCGCCAGCTCTAGCCCGTCAATGTCCGGAAGCGTCAGGTCGAGGAGGACGAGGTCGTACCCCTCCTCCAGGGGCGCAAGATCGCCGCGCGGCTCCAGGCGTACCTCGTGCCCCTCGTGCTCCAGGGCGACTTTTAGCAGGTCCGCAATGGTCGGGTCGTCTTCGACGATGAAGATGCGGGCCATGACCTCTCCTGCTCTATCTATGCCCAAAACCGGGGGTCCGGGCGCGGGCCGCGCAAGGCCTAGAGACGAACTGGGAAACCAGCTCGGTCACCCACCGGCCGCTGCCGCTCAGGCTCTCCCCCACCGACCTCCCCATCAACTTCAAGGAGGAAACAAAGATGAAGAAGACCCTGATTGCCCTGGTAGCCGGAGTTGCGCCAATATTGGGATCCGCGTACTTGCTGCCGACCGAAACCCGCTTCGCCTAGTCGAGTTGTACCAACGAATCACGTTGGGGGCAGCGGTCAAACCAACCGCCCCCGGTGGTTCACTAGAGCACGCGGCGGCTGTGCGGGTTACGGCGGGCTCGGGGTAAACTGCGAGATCAGCTCCTCTCCCCACCGGCCTCCACCCTGAGCCTCGTCGACACTGCGGACGAGCCCCATGCCGGGCGCCCACCATTCGGTGATGGTGTTGCGGAATGCCTGCGTGCGCCCCCCCCTGGGTCTCGGAGGAGTTCCAGATCTCCACTAGCCTCAGGACCTGTGAGAACGTGCCTGCCGGAACCGTAATCGTCTCGCCGACGCTCTCGATCCTTGACT
>JBKJJG010000063.1:0-8460 GCA_046598155.1 bacterium
GTCGGGCGTCTTCGCGCATCGTCGGTTCGATGTCGGGACGCGTCTGCTGATAGACGCGATGGAGGTACGCCGCGGCGATCGCATCCTGGACCTGGGATGCGGCTACGGTGCGATCGGCCTGGTGGCGGGCGCGCTCGCTACGCGCGGCCGCGCGTGGCTGGTGGATCTCAACCAGCGCGCCGCGTGGCTGGCGCACGCCAACGCCGCCTCCCACGGGCTGACCAACGTCTGCGTGCTGGTGGGCGACGGGGCCGCCCCGTTCCAGGACGGTTCCGTTGATCTGGTGCTCACCAATCCGCCGATCAGGGCGGGGCGCCGGGTGGTGGCGGAGTTCATTGAGGGGGCGTGGCGGGTGCTGAGGCCCGGAGGCCGGTTCTACGTGGTTGTGCGCACGGCGCAGGGCGCCCGAACGCTGGCGAGCCTTGTGGCCGAGCGGTTCGGCGACACCCGCCAGGTGCGGGCGGCCGAGGGATATCGCGTCTACGAGGCCCGCCGCAGGCACGATGCGAGCGCGAAGGTGATTGCCGGTGTTTGAGGCGCTGCAGTCCCGGCTGGGGGAGATCGTCCGCAAGATCGCCGGCCGAGGGGTGTTGAGTCCCGAGGACGTGGACGCGGCGTTGCGCGAGGTGCGGATGGCCCTGCTGGAGGCCGACGTCAACTTCCGGGTGGCCCGGGAGTTCGTCGAAGGCATCCGCGCGGCGGCGGTCGGGCAGGAGGTGTGGAAGCACCTGAGCCCCGGCCAGCAGGTGGTCAAGATCGTGCACCAGGAGCTGATCCGGCTCCTGGGCGGCCAGGCGCGCGAGCTGCGCGTGGCGGCAGCGCCTCCCACCATCATCCTGCTGATCGGTCTGCACGGCGTGGGCAAGACCACGACCGCGGGGAAGCTGGCCGGTTACCTGCGGCGGCGGGGCCGCGCACCCCTCCTGGTGGCCACGGACCTAAAGCGGCCCGCAGCGATCCGGCAGCTCGAGGTCGTTGGAGATCAGGTAGGAGTGCCCGTGTTCGCCCGTCACGGGGAGACGGATCCGATCAGCGTGGCGCGGGAGGCGGTGGCGACGGCCGTTGCGGACGGGCACGACGTGGTCATAGTGGATTCGGCGGGCCGGCTGCACGTGGACGACGACCTGATGGCCGAACTTGCCGCGATGCACTCTGCACTGGCGCCGCACGAGACCCTGCTGGTGCTGGACGCGATGGCAGGGCAGGACGCGGTCCGAATGGCAGAGCAGTTCGGGGCGCGGATGCCGCTGGACGGCGTGGTGCTCACCAAGCTCGATGGCGATGCCCGCGGGGGCGCGGCGCTTTCGGTCGTGGCCGCGGTCGGGCGGCCGATCCTGTTCGTGGGGGTGGGAGAACGGCCCGATGCGCTGGAGCGGTTTCACCCGGACCGCATGGCCTCCCGCATCCTCGGGATGGGCGACATGCTGACGCTGATCGAGCGCGCGGAGGCGACCGTCTCGGCGGAGGCAGCGGCCGAGCTCGAACGCAAGCTGCGGCGGCATCAGTTCACCTTTGGCGACTTCCTGGAGCAACTGCGCCAGGTTCGTCAGATGGGACCGCTGGACCAACTGCTGGAGATGGTCCCGGGCTTCGCCCGCATCCGTGAGGCGGGCGCATCCGTGGACGAAGGGCAGCTGAGCAGGGCCGAGGCCATGATCCAGTCCATGACGCCAGCGGAGCGCGACACGCCGGCCGTCATTGACGGCAGCCGCCGCCGCCGCATCGCGCAGGGGAGCGGGGTAAACGTGCAGGACGTCAATCGGTTGTTGAAGCAGTTCGAGCAGGTGCGCCGGCTCGTGCGGCAAGTGACGGTACGCAAACCCAAGGAGGCAGACCGATGGCAGTGAAGATCCGACTCATGCGAATAGGAGCCAAGCACCAGCCGTCGTATCGCGTGGTGGTGGCCGACTCGAAGATCCCCAGGGGCGGCAGGTACCTGGAGGCGCTCGGTCACTACAACCCCAGGACCGAGCCCTCAACGATCCTGATTGACGAGACAAAGGCGCGCTCCTGGCTCGACCAGGGCGCCCGGCCCTCGGACGCGGCCCGCGTGCTGCTGGTGAAGACCGGCATCCTCCCTCGCTGGGAGGCCGGTCGCTCCGGCCGCGCGTAAGGCCCGGCCTGAAGCGCCATGCCGGGAGCTGATCTGCGGGCGTTAGTGGAGTACCTGGTCCTGGGGCTGGTGGACGACCCCGGGGCGGTCGGCGTGAGCGCGACCGAGCGTGATCGCCTGGTTATCATCGAGATCCGAGTGGCCGCAGGTGATCTGGGCAAGGTGATCGGCCGCCGCGGGCGCATCGTGGGGGCGATTCGCACCCTTGCCAGGGCCGCGGCCCTGCCCGATGGCCGGCGTGTGATCGTGGAGATCGTGCAGCAGTCCAGTCTGGGATGATGGAGGCCGGCATGGGGATAACCGTTGTTCGACCGGTAGTGGTAAAGGCCATAGTCACGGAGGCGTTCAAGAAGCAGTACATGAGCGAGATCGAGGACACCGTCCGGCGCCTCGACAGCGTGGTCACGCAGATTGACACACAGATCCGCCGCTCCGAGCTGGAGCGGCAGGTTTCCCCGCAGTCGCGGGCGATCCGCCAGCAGCTCGAGGTGGAGCGGTCGAGGCAGGAAGCCGCGCGCATGGAGCTGGCCGCGCGCATGAAGGAGGCCGAGGCGCTCGAGCTCCAGTCTGAGTTCTCCCAGGGCACCCTGGAAAGCATGGTCGAGCTCAACGTCGGCGACAACTTCTTCACGCGACTGGCGCGAGCCGAGGTCGTCATCAAGGATGGGATTGTCATCGAGATCCGCGAGGGCTAGCAGCGGGCTGCCGGATCCCGCCGACCTCGTTACGGTGGGACGCGTGGTCCGGCCGCACGGGCTGCGCGGCGAGGTAAGGGTGCGCCTGGAGACGGATTTCCCGGAGCGGTTTGAGCATCTCAGGGAGGCGTACCTGGTCCAGGCCGGCCGCGTGGAGGTTATCGAGATCACCGGCAGACGGCCGCACAAGGAAGGCCTGTTGCTCACCATCCACGGGATCGGCGATCTGGAGGCGGCCGAGGGGCTGCGCGGCGCGGAGATCGCGGTTTCCCGCGATGCCGTGGTGCCGCTGGAGGAAGGCGCCTTCTATGTGTTCGAGATCGTCGGTCTGCGCGTGCGGACCGAGGAGGGACGGCTGCTGGGTACCGTTGCCGAGGTACTGCGGGCGCCGGGCAACGACGTCTACGTGGTCCGGGGCGAGGAAGGGGAGATCCTGTTGCCGGCCACGCGGGAGGTAGTGCGTCGGGTTGATCCGGCCTCGGGCGAAATGGTCGTGGCCCTCCTGCCCGGCCTGGAGGCGCCGGACCGTGCGCATTGACATCGTTACGATCTTCCCAGAGGCGCTGGCTCCGCTGGAGGTCTCGATCCTGGGCCGCGCGCGCGCGAGGGGGCTGGTGGAGATCTCGGTCGTGGACCTGCGCGATTTCACGTCCGACCGCCACCGGCAGGTGGACGACCTGGCGTACGGAGGCGGCCCGGGAATGGTCATGAAGCCCGAGCCGTTCTTCGCGGCGGTTGAGGCGCTGACGCCCCAAGAGGGCCCGCGCCCGCGTGTCCTGTTGACCTCACCGCAGGGCCGCCGCTTCGACCAGCGTGCCGCGGAGGAACTCTCCCGCGAGCCGCGCCTGATCGTGCTGTGCGGCAGGTACGAAGGAGTGGACGAACGGGTGGTGGAGGGTCTCGGCGTCGAGGAGTTCTCGATCGGCGACTACGTGTTGACCGGCGGCGAACTCGCGGCGATGGTCATCGTGGACGCTACGGTACGGTTGATCCCCGGCGTGGTGGGCGACGCCGCATCGGTCGTGGCGGAGTCGTTCACCGGCGGGCTGCTCGACTACCCGCACTACACGCGTCCGGCCGAGTTCCGCGGGCTTCGCGTGCCCGAAGTGCTGCTGAGCGGGCACCACGAGGCGATCCGGCGTTGGCGCCGGCGCGAGCAACTGCGCCGTACCCTGGCCCGGCGGCCGGACCTGCTCTGCTGGGAGGCTCTGGGCGAAGAAGACCGCGCGATGCTGCGCGACGATGACGCCTAGGGCGGGCTGTGCTAAAATCATCAGTTGTGACTGCGGCGCCGCACGATGCGTCGGCCGACAGGGAGGCGAAAGTGATGGACAAGCTCAAGATGGTGGAGGCCGGTCAGGTCAAGAAGAAGGTGGCAGCCTTCGCCCCTGGCGATACCGTGCGGGTCCACATCCGCGTCACCGAGGGCGGGCGTGAGCGCGTGCAGGCGTTTGAGGGCACCGTGATCTCGCGCCGGGGCGCGGGCCCGAACGAGTCGTTTACCGTGCGGCGCATCAGCCACGGAATCGGCGTGGAGCGCGTCTTCCCGGTGCACTCGCCGCGGGTTGAGAAGATTGACGTGGTCCGCCGCGGCCGGGTGCGGCGCGCCAAGCTGTACTTCCTACGAGGGAAGGTCGGCAAGGAGACGCGCATAAAGGAACGGCGCTAGCCCCGGTCCCTGCAGCATGAGCCGCGACCTCCTGGCCCTTGCCGAGCGTATCCCGTTTGGTATTCCCACGCTTATCCTTTCCCTGGCGCTGGGGCTGTTCGTGCTGCGCCAGATCGTCCGCCGCATCTACCGAATCCCGCCGGCGGTGCGCCTCTCGATCGTGGAGACGCTGGACGCCACGATCTTTGCGGCGCTGATCAGCCTGGTCATAATCGTTTTCGTCGTCCAGGCCTTCTTCATCCCCTCGGGCTCCATGGAGCCCACCCTGCGCGTCGGAGACCGCATACTGGTTGGCAAGTTTGCCTACCGGTTCTGGGAGATCCGCCGCGGCGACACCATCGTCTTCCGATATCCGCTCAACCCTAACAAGGACTTCGTCAAGCGCGTGGTAGGCCTGCCCGGGGAGCGCATCGAGCTGAAGGAGGGGCTGGTGCTGATCAACGGCCGGCCGCTGGGAGAGCTCTACCCGACAGTGCTGCCCGGGGGCGACAGGGCCTGCTCCAGCAACTACGGTCCTGAGGTCGTACCTCCCGACAAGGTGTTCGTGCTGGGCGACAACCGGTGCAACAGCGAGGACAGCCGGTTCTTCGGGTTCGTTCCGAATAAGAACGTGGTGGGGCGGGCCATGGTGGTTTACTGGCCGCCCGAAAGGATAGGTCTTGTGCGGTGAAGCGGCCGGCAGCGCTCTTCACCAGAGAGCGCGAGGCCTGGATGCAGGGCATCTCGCCGGTGGCCGGTCTGGACGAGGCCGGTCGCGGGCCGCTCGCAGGCCCCGTTGTTGCGGCCGCCGTGATCTTTCCCTGCGAACGTCCGATCCCCAACCTGCGTGACTCCAAGCAGCTTACGCCCCGGATGCGCGAGACGGTGTTCGACGCGATCCGGGCCTCGGGTGCGCTGGTCGGCATCGGCATCGCCGGCGTAGCGGAGATAGACCGCCACAACATCCTGGGCGCGACCAAGCTGGCATGGGGCCGGGCCGTTGCATCGCTCGGGATAACACCGGCGCTGGTCCTTGTGGACGGGAACGTGCGGGCCCCTCTGTCCGTGCCGCAGGTGACGCTGGTGAAGGGTGATCGTCTTTGCGCTTCGATCGCCGCTGCTTCGGTGGTTGCCAAGGTGACGCGGGACCGCCTGATGGTGGATCTCGACCTCCGCGAGCCGCGTTACGGGTTTGCCAGGCACAAGGGCTACGCCACCCCACAGCACCTGACAGCGCTGCGGCGGTGGGGGCCCTCCCCGGCGCACCGTCGGACCTTCCTGCCCCCCGGCATTCCTCCCCACTCTGGCCGATAGTAACGGCAGGATGGCACCCACGCAGTCCTGCGCCCTTGGGGCGGCCGGCGAGACCGCTGCCGCGGCCTGGCTGGCACAGCAGGGGTATCAACTGCTGGCCCGCAACGTGCGCAGCCGCTACGGTGAGATAGACCTGGTGATGCGGCTCGGGGGCGTTGTCGTCTTCGTCGAGGTGAAGAGCCGCGCAGGCGTGCGGTTCGGACATCCGACAGAGGCGATCTCCCCCAGGAAGCAGCGCCGCCTGCTCCGGCTCGCCGCGGCATACCTGCTGCAGACCGGTCTTGGGGGCTGCGACGTCCGGTTCGACGCGATCGCTGTGCGGCTCGGACGCGGTGGCCGCATCTCGGGGATTGAGCACTTCCCGGACGCGTTCCAGGCAGGGGGATGAACCGGGCCGATCAGGTGGTCAGCGAGGCAAGGATCCTGGCCGCGGCATCCGTGCCCTGCCGGATGCAGTCAGGGATGCCGGTGCCCGTGTAGCCGGCGCCTGCCAGGGCGAGGTTGGGGAAGGCCGCCAGGCCGGCCTCGATCGCCTCGATCCGGTCGAGGTGCCCGGCGAGGTACTGGGGCATCGAGTTCGGCCAGCGCGATACCGAGGTAAAGACCGGGTCGGCGTCCAGGCCCAGCGTCCTGCGAAGATCCCGGCGTGCCAGCGACACCAGCCGGCCATCGTCCTCCTCGAGGACTGCCTCACGGCCGGCGGCGCCGAGGTAGCACCGCAGCAGCACCAGATCAGGCGGTGCCCGGCGCGGCCACTTGGACGACACCCAGGTGCACGCGGTTATCTCCATCGGCTCGTCGCGGGCGACCACGAAGCCGTGCCCAACGAGGGGGTGGCGCACCTCCTCGCGCCGGAAGGCCAGCGTGACCGCCGCGGTGGACACGTACGGGATTGTCCTCAGCAGGGAGGCCACCTGGGGTGCCACGGGTCCCAGCAGGGCAGCGCTGGCGTAGGCAGGTGTCGTCAACAGCACCCCGTCCGCGATGAGGGTTCCGCCGTCGTCGAGGTGGAGCGCGTAGCATGTGCGCCCGCTCTCGACCAAGGGTGCCAGACGGACCACGGACCTTCCGGTTACCAGTTTCGTGTTGCCGCTACCCTGCGGGCCGCCCAGCGCGGCCACCAGGGCCTCGACGAGCTCGCCCACGCCGCCGGTCAGACTCAGGAACATGGGGCTGGGACTGCCGGCGTTGGTCGCCGCCATCAACTTCCGCCGCGCCATCGCTGCCAGCACCAGACTGCGGTGGCTGGCCTCCCACTCGAGGAGTTGCGGGAACGTTGCACGCAGACTCAACGCATCCGCGTCGCCTGCATAGATGCCTGCCAGCATCGGGCCGGCCAGGCGGGCCACCACAGCGTCGCCCAGCCTGCGCCGGATGAAGGCGCCCATGGTTTCGTCCGTGGCCTCCCGCCTGCGCGGGAGCACCAGGTCGCAGCCAACCCGGAGCTTCTCCAGGGGGGAGAGCAGGCGCGTGCGCACCAGCGGAGCAATGCGCGAAGGTACGCCCAGAGCCAGGCCCTCCGGGAACGGGTGCAGCTTTCCACGGAAGGCGACGTAGACCGGCTGGCCCGGCAGCGTGCCCATGAGGTGGTCACCCAGTCCCAGCGCGCGGCAGAGGTTGGCGGCCCAGGGTTTGGTGGCGAGGAACGAGTCAGGTCCGGCCTCGACCAGGCAGCCGCCAATCCGCTCGGTGAGCAGCTTGCCGCCCAGGCGGGGCTCTTGCTCGACGAGCGTGCACCTGATTCCCGCCTCCCGCGCCCTGCGGTCGAGCGCCAGCGCGTGGGCCGCGGCCAGGCCGGTGATTCCGCCTCCGACGATCGCGATATGAGCGCTCACTGGACCGCGCGCACCCCCGCGAAAGCGGCGGTTCTTCTCACAAGGTCGGCCAGCGCCTCGATCAGGAGGGGGCAGTCGTTGAGCGATGCCGCGCGTACCAGGCGCAGGCCCACGGACGCTGCCAGCGCCCGGCACTCGATGTCAATGTCGTAGAGGACCTCCAGGTGGTCACAGACGAAGCCGACCGGGCATATAACCACGGCCCGCGCCCCGCTGCCACTGCCGCGCATCCCGCGCAGCACCTCGCGGAGGTCGGGCCCCAGCCAGGGCTCTGCCGTGCGGCCGGCGCTCTGGTAGGCCAGGATCCAATCCACGGTTCCGGTCCTGGCGGCAACCCCCTCGCAGGTCTGGCGCAGTTCTGCGGGATACTGATCACCTTCGACCAGGGTCCGCACGGGCAGGCTGTGTGCCGTGAAGACCACGGGAGCCGCCCTGCGCACCTCCTCCGGAAGGGTTGCCAGCGCTCCTGCCAGGCGATCCGCCAGCGCGTCCAGGAAGCGCGGATGCTCGCTCCACCTCTCCACGTACCGCAGCGACAGCGCCGGCGCCGCTGCTCGCGCCGCCTCGGCCGCCGCGATGTAGGCGCCTACGCCCATGCGCGAGTAGTGCGGCGCCAGGGCCAGTCCCACACCCTGGGTGATCCCGTCGGCAGCCATGGCGATGACGGCCTCTGCGATGAACGGTGGGGAGTGCCGCATCCCGACATAGACCCGGAACCGCCCGGGCGCGTCACCGTCGAGCCAGGCCTGCAGCGCGGCCGCCTGCCGCCGCGTGATCTCCGGAAGCGGAGAACGCCCGCCGATCGCGCGGTAGCGCTCAGCAAGCTCGCGGAGCATCTCGGGCGACGGCCGCCTG
>JBKJJG010000170.1:0-8773 GCA_046598155.1 bacterium
CGCCACCCGGCGTCGCACAGAACGAAACCGCCTGCGCCATCGAGGCGCGCGGCCTCGCCCGCCCGGCGCGGGGAGCGCCCGGCCGACACAAGCGCGTCAGGGCCCGACGTTCCCCAACAGGTCTCCACCGCGAACTCCGAGCTCACGATCATCGCGCCGCGGTTCACGATGCGGTAGAACACCTCCAGCCCCGGTGCGCCGGCGCGCAGCGTTAGAACCTTCTCGACGCGGACGGGCGCGTGCACGCCATCCACCCACACGTGGCCGTCGCGAGCCAGGCGCACGGCGATCTCTCCCGGCGCGTGCCGGGTCTCCACCTCGAACGGCTGGTTCACGAAATCGCCTATCTCGCGCACGCCGCCCCGGACGAAGGCCGAAGGCGTGCCGCCGGGCTCAAGGAAGTGATCCAGGAAGCTCGATCGGCGGTACCAGTCGGTTGTCAGGTGCCGATCCAGCCCCCATTCCTTCACCCTGACGCGCGCGGTGTGGATCGTCTCCACATCGTCGTATGCCGCGAGTGCCGCCTCGCCACGCGCCAGCGCCCTGCGCAGCATCTCGTGGTAGCCCTCGGCCCGGCGAGTCATCACGTTGACCAGGTTCACGCCGGCCTCGCGCACGTCCCAGGCAACCACGCTGCCGCCGGCGGCCGGATCAATGGTCAGCACCTGCGCGTCAGAACTCAACAGCACCTCGGGCCGGCCGTCGGCATCCAGGTCGTCGGTGCGCGACTCCACCCACCGCCGCGGCCTACGGCCGCGATCAGCCAGCCGCTCCGCGGCGATCAGGTGGGAGTAGTTGGCCGAGCGGATGTGCCCCAGGTAGATGCCGCCGAAGACGCCGTGCCAGTAGGGACAGTTGCACTGCGCCTGCCAGAGGTGATCCAGCGCCGCATCACGCCGCGCGCCAGGCCGCATCCGCCACACCTTGCGGCTGACACGCAGCATCGTCTTGTGCAGCGTGTTGATCTCGGGATACTTCACCAGGAAGTGGCGCCAGTAGCCGCCGCGCAGGAACGGCAGCAGGTCGGTGCGGCCCGCCGCTTCCAGGTCGTGCCTGAGCACGGGCAGCCGCGCGGCGCCCTCGGAGGGCAGCGCCCACTCGGTCATCTCGTCGTAGGAATCGGTCGGCAGGTAGATTCGGCCCTGCGGCGGATGCTGCCGGATCCACTCGTTCGGTGGGACCACCGCCAGCCAGTCGCGAGCATCCTCTAGCGCCGAGAAGAACGCCTCGACCCAACCGCGTTCCCAGCACAGCGCGCGCGTGCCCGGCCACAACCCGAACTTCTCGCCGTCGTCCCCCATTACCAGGATCCGATCTTCGTCGGCCGCCTGGCCGCGCAGCCAGACCATCAGCGTCTCGACCGTGGCCCAGGGGATGCGGTACCGAAGCGCCTTGGCGCTCGGGAAGATGCGAAGCGGCGCGCCGTCCTCCTCGGTGATGAAGTAACCGGCCAGATCCGCGGGGGTCAGGCCCACGTGCTGGAAGTGCGCGTCGTCCACGATGGTGTAGGTGATGCCGGATGCGGCCAGCGCCTTGGGTAGGTGGGGCTCCCAGACGCGCTCAGCCAGCCACAGCCCGGTGGCCTCGTAACCGAAGAGGCCGCGCACGGCCGCAGTCATCTTGAGGATCTGGCCGCGCTTATCGCGATCCGGGATGATCGGCAGGATCGGCTCGTAGTACCCGCCGGTCATGATCTCCACCTGGCCGCGCTCGACGAGTGCGCGGATGCGCGTGATCAGGTCCGGATGCTCCTTGAGCAGCCAGTCCAGCAGCGGTCCCGAGTAGTGCAGCGCCACGCGCACCGCGGGGTGCCGCTCGAGCGTGCCGACCATCGGCTCGTATGCCGCGTCGTGGGCCTGCGCGAAGACCGAGTGGAAGTTGCCCACGGGCTGGTGGTTGTGCAGCGCCAGCCCGAGGGTTAGACGCGGCATCACAGCCCTGCGACGAACCGGCCGGGGTTGAGGATGCCGTTGGGATCAAAAGCCTGCTTGATCGCGCGCATGATCTCGAGCGTCCTAGGGGGAGGCACGGGCGCCCAGACGTCGCCCGAGGCCTTCACCCCGCGCGGCGCGCGCGCAACAAGCACGTTCCCGGAGTGACCCGCCGAGATCTCCCTCACCGCGCCCAGCGCAGCCGCGGTGAAGCCGGCAGGATCAGCGTGGATCCAGATGGTTCCACTCGCCGCGTGAGCCACAACGCCCGTCGAGGCGGGCAAGGTCGAGCGCAGGCGGCCGAACACCGCCGGGACATCGCCTGAGGGTACGGTGACGCGGATCGCGATGCCGTCTCCCACCCAGGCGAAGTCGCGGATCGCCTGCCAGAGCGCACCCTCGGCCTCGCCCTCCAGCGTCTCGGCGTCGAGATCCGCCTGCGCCGCCCACGCGGTGACGTCGCGCACCTGCCGGGCCACCGCGGCCTCAAAGCCGGTCGCGCGCACCAGCAGGCCCGCTGCGTTCCGGCCGAGCGCGCCGGCTGCGACCGCGTCCACCACCGTAACCGCCGCCGGCAGCAGCGGCGACGCCAGCACGCGTCCGGACAGACGCAGAAGGTCGGAGGGGTCATCGCCCCAGACCGCCACCGTGCGCGAGGTCTCGGGCACCGGGAGGAGCCGCAGCGTCAGCTCGGTCAGAACGCCCAGCGTGCCCATCGAGCCGACGAGCAGCTTGCACATGTCGTAGCCCGCAACGTTCTTGACGGTCTTGCCCCCTGCCTTGATCAGCGTACCGTCCGCCTGCGCGGCCCTCGCGCCGATGACCAGATCGCGCGCCGAACCGCAGTGCGCGCGACGGGGGCCGTTCAGGTTGACCGCCACCGCCCCTCCGGCGGTGGCACGCTCGGCGCGCGGGGGCTCCATCGGGAGGAACTGCCCCTGCCCGGAGATCACGCCATCCAGTGCGCCCAGCGTCATTCCCGCTCCTACCGTCACGGTCAGGTTCGCTGCGTCGTGCTCGATGAGTCCACACAGCCGGTCGGTCAGCAACGCCACGGGCGCTGCGCGAGGAGGATTCCCGACCTCGATCGCGGTGCCCCCGCCCCACGGCACAACCGCGGCACAGGCCTCGCCGCAGAGCCGCAGGACCGCGCCCACCTGCTCGGCGTCGCCCGGACGCACCGCGAGGGCAGGTTGCAGCCCGTCCATCGCCCACCGGGAGGTGTCGGCGACCGTCACCCACTCCGCGCCCAGCAGCGCCTCCAATCTGGCGGTCAGTGTCAAGGGGTCGGCGATCATGCGCCCGCCTCGTCCAGGAGATCCATCAGGTGCGCCACGCGCACCGGCACGCCGAACCGACGGGCGCCGTAGCGAAGCTGCATCATGCAGCCGGGATTTGGTGCGACGACCACCGACGCGCCGGTGGCGCGGATCGCCTCCATCTTCTCGGCCAGCAGCGCCTCGGAGGTCTCGGGTTGAAGGAAGTTGTAGATGCCCGCGCTGCCGCAGCAGCGGTCGGACGCGGCCATCTCACGGAGCGTAGTGCCGGGGATCGCGGTCAGCAGCGCCCGGGGCTGCGCGCGCACTCCCTGCCCGTGGGCCAGGTGGCAGGGATCTTGGTAGGTAACCACCCGATCGGTGGCTTTGGGGGAGTTGCGCAGGCCCAGCGCGGCCAGGAACTCGCCCGTATCCCGCACCAGCGTGCTGAAGCGTTCGGCCCGCTCCCGGTAGTCCGGGTCGTCGCCGAGAAGGTACCCGTACTCTTTCATCGCGGCCCCGCAGCCCGCGGCGTTCGTGAGGATCGCATCCACGTCGGAGGGGAAAGCGTCTACGTTCCGCTGGGCCATCGCCCGGGCACTGGCGACCTCGCCGTTGTGGATGTTCAGGGCGCCGCAGCACGCCTGGTTCCGCGGGATAAAGACCTCGCACCCGTTCCGCCGCAACACGCGCAGCGTCGCCTCGTTGATCTCGGCAAAGAAGAGACCCATCGCGCAGCCCGTGAGAAACGCCACGCGCGCGCGCCGCTCGCCAAACGCGGGCAGCACTTCGGCCTCGGGCGCGTAGAAGCGCGCGGACGCCTCGGGCAGCAGCGCGGCGGGCCGGCGCAGGCGCCGCGGAAGCAGTCGCAGGGCCAGGGCCGCCAGGCCGCTGCGCTGGTAGAACCGGATCGTCGCCGCCAGGGCGCGCAGCCGCCCCGGATGCGGCATCAGGTGCCTCAGGGCAAAGCGCACCACGGCGCGCTGAAGCGGGCGCCCCGGCGGGCCCAGGGCCTCGCGCGCGGCCTCTGCCACTCGCCCGTACTGCACGCCCGAAGGACACGCGGTTTCGCACGCGCGGCACGCCAGGCACAGGTACAGGTGGTCGGCCACGCCCGAAGTCACGTCGAGCCTGCCCTGCGAGGCGGCCTCGATCAGGTAGATCCGCCCGCGCGGCGAGGCGGTCTCCAGGTGCGTCAGGCGGTAGGTCGGACACTGATTGAGGCAGAGCCCGCAGTGGATGCAGGTCTCAACCTCGGGGATGACCGGCATCGTCCGGCTCACCGGTCTGCCCCCCCTGCCTTCCTGGCGGATGGGATCGTGCCGTGCACCGGACGGCCGGTGGGAAACACCTTGTCAGGGTTCATCGCCCCGTCCGGATCGAAGGCAGCCCTGACGCGCTTCATCGCGGCGATGTCGTCGTCCGAGTACATCCATCCCAGGTACTCCCGCTTCTCCATCCCCAACCCGTGCTCACCGGTGATCGTGCCGCCGACTGAGATGCATGCCCACATTATGTCCTCGGTGGTGGCAACAACCCGCGCATACTCCGGGGAGTTGTCGTCGAACTCGAACAGCAGGTTGGGATGGAGGTTGCCGTCCCCGGCGTGGAAGAAGTTGGCAACCCCGATGTTCAAGCGGGTGCCGGCCTCGGTGATCTGACGCATTATCCTGGCCAGATGAGAGCGCGGGGCGCACACATCGAGCATGATCGCCTTCCGCGCAAGTTTCCCGAGCGCGCCGTATGCGTGCTTGCGACCCTTCCATAGGTTCATGCGGTCCTGGGCGGTGGCCGCGGTCTGGATGCGGCGGGCGCCTTGCCTGTGGCAGATTGCCTCGATCCGCTCGATGAGCACTGGTACCGATTCGGCGAGCCCCTCGACCTCGATGAGCAGGGCCGCCTCGGCGTCCTCGGGGAAGCCCGCGTGCAGCGTCTTGTTGACCGCCCGCATCGTCATCCCGTCAATGATCTCCAGCGCCTCGGGGATGATTCCGGCCCCAATCACCGCGGACGCCGCCTCGCAGGCGGCATCCATGGTGTCGTATATCGCCAGCGATGTCCGCACCGCCTCGCGTCGCGCGAGCAGGCGAACGATGGCCTTTGTCACAATGCCGAACGTGCCCTCTGAGCCGACCAATACGCCCGTCAGGTCGTACCCGGGCGCATCCAGGGCGCGGCCGCCGACCCAGGTGACGGTCCCGTCGGCGAGCACCACCTCCAGGCCGAGCACGTGGTTGCTGGTCACGCCGTAGGCCAGGCAGTGCGGGCCGCCGGCGTTGTTGGCCACGTTGCCGCCGATCGTCGCGGCCACCTGGCTGCCGGGATCGGGCGCGAAGAAGAGCCCGTAGGGCTCGAGCATGGCGGTCAGGTCGGCGTTGACCAGGCCGGCTTCCACTACCGCCGTTCGGCTGATCGGATCTATGTCGTGCACGCGCGTCATGCGCGTCAGCGCCACAACCACGCCGCCGCGTTCTGGAATGGCGCCGCCGGCAAGCCCGGTGCCGGCTCCCCGAGGGACTATCGGGAGCCCCCACTCGCGCACCGCCCGCACCACCTCGGAGACCTGTTGGGTCGTGTCCGGGAGCACCACCAGGTCCGGCTTGTGCCGGCTGACCATGAGGGCGTCCTGTTCGTAGACGATGAGGTCTTCCGGACGGTGCAGAGCGTAGGCGTCCCCAACGATTGCCTGCCGCCGTCGGATCAGCGGGGCAAGCGTCATGGCCCGATTATAGCCGCTGGGCCTGCGGGGCGCATCCGTAGAGGAAACTAGGGAGTCGGCCAGGAGGCCGGGTGGAGTGGGGCGAAGTCGAGAGTATGCTGGCTCCTGGAGTTTTCGCGCTCATGCTGATGGCAGCCGCCGCGTGGTTCCTCGGTGGGTTCGTGCCGCTGGTCGGGGCGTCGGTGATCGCGCTCTTCGCCGGTGTGGTCATCCGCAACACGATCGGGACACCCGCGGTGCTTGTCCCCGGGGTGGAGTTCACGCTCAGGCAACTGCTGCGGCTGGCGATCATCCTCTTTGGCACCACGCTGAGCTTTGCTGAGGTCGTCTCGCTGGGCAGCGCCTCTTTCCTTGTCATCTGCGTCACCGTCGTCCTCGCGCTGGGACTCACCGGCCTTTTCGGCAGGTGGGTTCAGGCGCCTCCCGGACTGGTAAGCCTGATCGGCGCGGGCACGGCCATCTGCGGTGCCACCGCCGTCCTGACCGTCGGGCCGATCATCGAGGCCAAGAAAGAGGAAATCGCCTTCGCGGTGACCACGATCTTCCTCTTCAACATGGTGGCGGTTGTTGTCTACCCGCTGCTGGGACACCTCCTGGCGCTCCCGGACGTCACCTTCGGGATCTGGGCCGGCGCGGCGATTCACGACACCTCGTCGGTGATGGCCGCCTCGCTGGCCTTCAGCGAGCCCGCTGGCAGGGCGGCCATGGTCGTCAAGCTCACGCGCACCCTGATGCTGGTCCCCCTCGCGCTGGCTTTCGGCATCATCGCGCACAGCTACCGCCGCGTGAGCGTCGCTGGGATCTTCCCATGGTTCGTCCTGTGGTTCGTGCTGGCCGCAGGCCTGAACACCCTGGGGCTGTTTGGCCCGGAGACCGCGCGGGTAACCGGCCTGCTGGCGAAGTTCCTTGTGGTCATGGTGATGGCCGCCGTGGGCCTCGGCGCCGACCTCCGGCGGATGCGAGAGATCGGCCTCCGGCCTTTCTACGTCGGCCTCTTCGCCTCGGTGCTGATCGCCGCGGTCAGCCTGGGGCTGATCCGGCGGCTCATCGGCTAGGGCGCACCAAAGGGACCTCGGCGCGCCGGCGAGAACTCCTTGGGGCGGGGAGATGGAACCATGAGCAGGTCTCGCGTCCTCACCTTCGCCACCGCGGTGGCAATCCTGGGGCTGGGAGTGTGGCTGATGGCGTTGAACCCTTGGCAGGATGAGTCGGGAGCAGCAGGGCCCTCCGGTGAGCGGGTGAAGCTGCCCGCGCCGCGCACGGACGGCGACACTTCGGTCGAACGGGCGCTGCAGCGCAGGAGGTCGTCCAGGGAGTACCGGGACGCGCCACTGTCAGTTCCCGAAATCTCGCAGCTCCTCTGGGCCGCACAGGGGATCACCGAGCCCCGGGATTCGCGCAGGACGGCGCCCTCCGCGGGCGCCACCTATCCGCTCGAGCTCTATCTCGTCAGCGGGAACGTCGCGGGGCTGCCGAGGGGCGTCTACAAGTACAGTCCCTTGGAACACGAGATCACCAGGATCAGGGAGGGCGACGTGCGGAAGGAGCTGGCGGCCGCCGCGCTGGGGCAGTCCTGCGTCGAGCAGGGCGCCGCCTCCCTGGTTTTCTCCGCGGTATACGAGCGCACGACCAGACGGTATGGAGAGCGGGGCATACGGTACGTGCACATGGAGGTCGGACACGCGGCCCAGAACGTGTACCTGCAGGCGGTCTCGCTTGGCATGGGCACGGTCGTGGTCGGGGCGTTTGACGATGAGCGGATCCGAAGGATTGTGGGGATACCAGACGGCGAGCACCCGCTGTACATCATGCCCGTGGGCAAGCGATGACCGGGAAAGGAGCGTTCTCCCGTGAAGGTCGGGGTCTCTAGCTTCGCCGCGATTAGGCAACCCCTTTCGGAGATCGAGGGCGAACTGCTCGGGCTCGGCGTGGGCGTCGAGGTGATGTGCGAGCCGCCCCACGCGTGGCCCGCGCCCGTTCCGTGGAGCAACGGGCCACTGCTCAGCCTGCACGTGCCCATCCTGGGCATCAACATCGCCAGCACCAATCCCGGCATCCGCAATGAGTCGGTGGCGCAGGTGCTCGGCGTCATCAGCGAGGCGGCGCGGCTGGGCGCATCCGGCGTGGTCGTGCACCCAGGCATCCCTCCCTTCGATGAGATCTTCCCCCGCGAGCGGGGCCTGCCGTACGCAATCGAGTCGCTCTGCCGTTGCGCCGAGGCCGCCGCGGCCTCGGGCGTGGAGGTCTACCTGGAAAACATGCCCGACATCGCCATGGCCAAGGGCGGCCCAAAGGTAGGGCACAGGTTCATATACGGCACCTCCTACGAGGAGTTGCGGCAAATCTACGAGAGCGTGGGGCACCCATCGTTGCGGCTTTGCCTGGACCTGGGCCACGCCTACCTGGCCGGGCGGCAGACGCTGGACGCGTTGCTGCGCGACCCCGACGTCGTGCACGTCCACGTCAACGACAACAACGGTTGGCGCGACGACCACCTGGCCTGGGGCGACGGCGAGATCTCCCGGATCGTTGACCTGGCCCGCGACCTGCCGAACTCGGTCCGGGCCGTGGTCTTCGAGCACAACAGCATGGACGCGTGCCGCAGGTCGCTCGGCCGCATCGGCCCGGATCTCGTCTGGAAGGGGGAACGGACATGAGGGATGCTGCCGCACTCACATGAGGGATGCTGCCGCACTCATAGGAAAGCCGCGCCGCCCGGGATGGCGGAGCATCGTGGCCCTGCTGGTCGCCGCGGTGGCGATCGCCGGGGTGCCGGCCGGAGCCCAGGCACCGCGCGACCGGTTCGTCTTCGCGCTCTCAGGCGGGCCCGACACCCTCGACCCGCATGCCACTTCGGCGACGCTGGC
>JBKJJG010000173.1:0-3507 GCA_046598155.1 bacterium
ACCAGGGCTGGTGGGATCCTGTGTGGTCGGTGCTGCCTGAGAGATTCGAGTGGAAGACGCACCAACGGTCGCAGCAGGAGTCGTGCCTCATCGTCTTCTGAGTCCATCATGGATGGCAGGCAGCTGAGTCGAGCACTTGAGGACGCCTTCTCTTCCTGGCTTGCGAGTCACGAGGCCCACGCGCTGCATCGCTCGCTGCTGGGCTTGTGCGGGGCCCTTGGGCGCTTTGCCTCGTTGCAGGACGCGGTCGCCTTCCTCCGCGACGGGACTAATGGCGACTACCAGACCAAGGATGCGCTACTGCGGGCGTTCGTGGAGGAGTATCAGGCTAATGGAACGGCTTACCCGTTGGCGTTCTTGCTGCTGGGCGCCCTCCAGCCGGGCTTGAGCCACCTCTTCCACCAGCATGCCGGGCGCTGGCCAGGATTGCAGGACGCCGAGCTGTGGGCCCAGATGACGGTGTCCTTTCTTGAGGTAGCTAGGTAATGGTGATGCCTGCGATGTCCGAAAGGTTCAGCGTGTCACTCCAACGTAACGATCGGACTGGTGCCGAGCCCCGCCATGGTCAGTCCGTCACCGGTGTAGTCCTCGGCGTGCTTCCGGAGATACGCTCCGAGCTGGGCCGGCCGCTTGAACGGACAGGTCACGTTGTCGCGCTTGGCGGCCTCGAGCACCTCGCCGAAGAGTTCCTCAAGCCGCAGCGTGCGAGGCCGTTTGGCCTGTTTCATCCAGCGCGCCACCGCGTCGCCCATGGGGTCGAGCCCCTCGGTCTCCGAGAACGGCTCGGGCTTCCCGAGGTCAAAGACCAGCCAGTTGTTCTCCGGATTGTGTTCGCCGACGAACTTGCACCGCTCGATCAGGCCCAGTTGGCTCAGCGCCCCCGCGGCCCGCGCGTTCATCACGACCGGCCATCTGGTCTTCGACCAACTACCGGTCCGGTGGAGCTTGAGCGCATCATGGGCGCCTTTCGGCGCCGGCCGGATGACAAGGTACCGGGCCTCGCCCTTCAGCGACAGGTACAGGTGGATCGCATTGATCTGTTTGCCCGGGCTCAGCCTGTAGAGCGCCGCTGTGTTCAGGGTCAGGCGGCCGTCTCCGGGGATGGAGAGAACCGGAGGACGGTTCGAGCCCACGCGCCGCGGCGAGATGAGCGTCAGGGCGTCCTCCCGAAGCGCTGGCGCTCTGGCCCCCGCGGTCCGGGTGGTCTGGCCGGTCTTGGTGGGAGTGGACTGCTGAACCCTCCTGCGCTCAGTTTGCGGCATCTCTATCATCCCTCCAAAGGTATAGAATACCGTTACTTGGATTATACCACGAAGTGCCAATCATCCTAACGCTTTTGCACCGGGAGGTCAACTGACTTGGCGCCCAACGGCGATTCCCTCACAAACATCGGCCTCCAGGAGCATGACGAGCTCCATCTGTTGCTGAGCTACCTTCCCGATTCCATCCGTCGCCAGCTTGTTGACCGCTCCCAGCTGGATTCCCTTCTTGAGATCGTCCTGGACCTCAACCGCCCGGTGCAGCTGCGCTTCCCCGGTGACTTCGTCCTGCTCCCGCACCGCACGGCTGTCTCCGACCTCGAATACATCGTTCAGCGCGTGGGCGTGTTCCGTTCTGATAACCGTACGGGGATTGAAGGGACACTCCACCGCATCAGCGCGATTCGCGACCGCTACGGGGACATGGTCGGGGTGACGGTCAGGATCGGCCGGCACCTTCCCGGCGTCGGCGCCCCGCTGAAGCCCTGGCTGGAGAGCGGCGAAAGCCTCCTCTTGCTGGGGGCGCCAGGCACGGGGAAAACGACGCTCCTGCGCGACCTGGCGTGGATCGCCTCCACCGAGTTGCGCCGCCGCGTCGTCGTCGTCGACACGAGCAACGAGATCGGCGGCGACGGCAGCGTTCCCCACCCGGCCATCGGCACGGCGCGGCGCATTCAGGTCCCCGACCGGGCGCAGCAGTACCGGCTGCTCCTTGAGGCCGTTCAGAACCACACGCCGGAGGTCATCATCATCGACGAGATCGGGACCAAACAGGAGGCCGAGGTGGCCGCGACGATCGCTGAGCGCGGCGTGCAACTCATCGCCACCGCGCACGGTCGGACCCTGCGCAACCTCGTTCACAACACCGACCTAAACCTGCTGCTCGGCGGCGTGCAGACCGTCACGCTCGCCGAGTCGACGGCCCTGCTGCGCGCGGTGGTCGGCGACGCGGCCGGCCGCCATAGCGTACAGGAGCGCCCCAAGCCGCCTTCCTTCACGGTCGTCGCGGAGCTGCTCAACGACGACCTGCGCTCCATTGTTCTCTACCCCGAGGCGGCGCTGGCCGTCGACGCGCTGCTGAATGGCGAGCAACCTGACACCTTCCGCCTCTCCGCCCTGCTCACTCCCGAGTTCATCAAGAATTCCCTGGCCAAACAGCGGGCCGATACGGACCTCGCAACTCTCGCCGATGTCCCATCCGCTCCAGCTCCCGGATCCGGGCAGCACACCGACCCGTGGGCCGAGCAGCTCGAGCACACTGACACCCGCGCCATGGAGGCATAGCCGATGGACCACGTTTCCGAACCTCCCACCAAGCCGATGGACGCCAGGTGCGTCCTTCAGTTCCTCCTCACGGCCTTCAAGGACGCCCCAAAGGACGCCGCGCTCCTCCTCCACGACGGCGCGACCACCCACGTGGTCCCCCGCGGGAGCCACGTTCCGCTCGATGTCCTGGCCAGCGCGGCCGCCGCCGGCCGGCCGATCGCCTTCTCGCCTGCCCTTCGAGATCCCCAGGATACTAACAGGGTATACGCACTGCCACTGCTGTGGGTCCACCTGCCGACAGACACCGCGGCTCAGGAGGTGGCGCGGCGCCTCGACGCGCTGCCGCCCACGGCTGTTGTCCCTGCTGACGGCGGCGTGGACATCTACTGGAGAGCGGCGCAGCTCTCCGCGGACGAGATCGTTTCGAGCATGCGCGCCCTGGCCGACGCGCTCGGCGGCGCCGCGCCCGCGCTGGACGAGTTACGCCCCCTCCCACTACGCTTCGACGTCGTCGTGATGAACCAGGACGCTCCGATCGTGGACGCGGACGCCCTGTCGAGGGCGCTTCCGGCGCTCCCGGCACTTGCCCGCCCGCTGTCGGCGGGCGTTGCGCCGGTCGATGTCGTCCACGACGGAACCGAGACAACCGGTGTGGACGATACGCTGCAGTCCGACCCCAGCGGCTCAGCAGCCGGCATCCATGACACTCCGGGCATCGGTGCTCTCGAAGAAGCGGGAAGCGATTCCCTCGCGCGCCTGGAAGGCGAGATGCCCCGCGAGGGTGAGCCCCGCGCAGGGCTGGGTGACGGCGAGGCCCCTGCGCAGGTCTCGTTCTCCGAGGCCGCGGCCCTGATGCAGGTTCTCGCGGAGGCCCAGCACCTTCACCCCGACCAGGCGTACCTCGTGTGGGCGGTGCGCGAAGCCCACCGTCAGTTCGGACAGCGGTTTACGCTCGAACGGCTCAACCTCGACAGCATCTTCG
>JBKJJG010000167.1:0-5771 GCA_046598155.1 bacterium
GAAGGGCTATGATCTCCACCTGATCACCAGCCGCACGATGCGGCAGACCAAGAGCCGTACCATCACCAACTACTGGCTGAGCGCCATCGAGCCCGAGAACTTCGTGGTGATGAACCCGAAGGACGCCGAGAGGCGTGGGCTGAAGGACGGCGACGCGGTCAAGATCGTCTCGGCCACCAACCCCGAAGGCGTGTGGGACCTCAAGAACGGCACCAAGAAGCCGATGGTTGGCAAGCTCCAGGTGAAGGAAGGGATCCGGCCCGGCGTGGTGACCTTCTCGCTGGGCTACGGGCACTGGGCCACCGGGGCGGCCGACGTTGTGATCAACGACCGGCGGATCAAGGGCGATCCCCGCCGGGCGACCGGGATTCACGCCAACGCCGCGTTCCGGACCGACCCGCACATGCCCAACACCTGCCTCTCGGACATCGTCGGGGCGAGCGCCGTGTTCTACGACACGATGGTTAAGGTAGTGGCAGCCTAGGTAAGCGACGGGGGGAACGAGGACGAGGGCCGGGGCGTACGCCCCGGCCCCCTCCTGGTCGCGAAGGTATTCTGGCGTCAAAGAGGAAGCCAGAAGAACTAGTTCTCGTGGGGGGTACGCGGTGATCCGACCGCCACTTCGTGTTACCCGGAGATCGCTGGCCGACCTCCTGCTCGCCGCCGGCCTGGCAGGCCTGGCCGGCACCGTGCTGTATCCGCTGGTCCGCTACCTGATCCCACCAAAGGTCAAGGAGGTCACCGCCGGCAGCATCGTGGCGGCGAAGGTCGGCGACCTCCCACCGAACTCAGGCAAGATCTTCCTCTTCGGCGGCAAGCCTGCCATCCTGGTGCACACCTCCCAGGGGACGTACAAGGCCTTTACCGCGGTATGCACGCACCTGGCCTGCACGGTGCAATACCGGCCGGACTTCGGGCACATCTGGTGTGCCTGTCACGACGGCCACTTCGACCTCAATGGACAGGTCATCGGCGGCCCACCTCCACGGCCCCTCGCAGAGTTCAGCGTGACCGTCAAGGGCACCGAGATCGTGGTAACCCGGCCGGCGTAGGCGGGCGATGGGGCTGGGTGCCTGGCTCGAAGACCGGATCAGGTGGCGCGCTGCCGACGCATTCCTGCGCCACAAGACCGTGCCGGTCACCCGGCACGGGTACGTGTACTACTTCGGCGGCATTACCCTCTTCTTGTTCCTGGTTCAGGTCGTTACCGGGCTGCTGCTCCTGATGTACTACCGTCCCACCGCCGACGCGGCGCATGAGAGCGTGCGGTTCATCATGGCCAGGGTGCAGTTCGGGTGGCTGGTCCGGTCGGTGCACAGTTGGGCGGCCAACCTCCTGGTCTTCTGGGCGTTTGCCCACATGTTCGGTGCGTTCTTCGTCCGGGCGTACCGGCGCCCCAGGGAGTTGACCTGGATCTCAGGCGCGCTGCTCCTGTTCATCACGCTGGCGTTCGGCTTCACCGGCTACCTGCTGCCGTGGAACACGCTGGCCTACTTCGCCACCAAGGTTGGGACGGAGATCGTAGGGGCGGTGCCGCTGATTGGTCATTCCCTGCTGGTCCTGTTGCGTGGAGGGGAGGACGTCACCGAGGCCACGTTGAGCCGCTTCTTCGGGATTCATGTCGCGATCCTGCCGGCGCTCACAACCATGGTGCTGGGCCTGCATCTGTTCCTGGTACAGTTGCACGGGATGAGCCGGCCCAACGCGCGCGGGCCTGCGCGATCGATGGCGTTTGTGCCCACATTCGTCCTGCGCGAGGCGATGGTGTGGCTCCTGATCACCGGCGTCCTGGCCACCCTGGCGGTGTTGCTGCCGTGGCCCGTGGGCGAGAAGGCCGATCCCCTGGCGTCGGCGCCGGCCGGGATCAGGCCCGAGTGGTACTTCGTCTTCATGTTCCACACGCTGAAACTGATCCCGTCGCACGTGCTCGGCCTGGAGGGCGAGCAGCTCGGCGTCATCGCATTCATGCTCGCGGCCGTGGTGGTGCTAGCCGTGCCGCTGCTGGTTCGGGATGATGAGTCCGGTCGCGCGAGCCGGGTGGCCGCCGCGATCGGCGCCTTCGGCGCGCTGTACATGATCGGCATGACGATCCTGGGATACCTGAGGCCGTAGATGCCGGATCGCGCTCGATGGTACGTCATCGCCGCGGCCGCCGGGTTGTTCTGGTTCTTTTCCACCGGGCTGGCCGCTGCGGCGCCGGCGCCGCAGACTGTGCCTGAGCCGCCGTCCGATGGTTGTATCACCTGCCATCGCGTCCTGGGCGGCCGTCTCGCCGCGCCCGCGTTCAAGATCGCCGACGACATCCACGTCCGTCGCGGGTTCACGTGCACGGCCTGCCACGGCGGCGACGCGAAGGCCCCGGGCATGGAGGCCATGGATCCCAAGCGGGACTTCCTCGGGCGGCTGAAGCCCGCGGACCTGCCTGCGGTGTGCGGCAAGTGCCACAGCAGCCCGGAGATAATGCGCCGGTTCAACCCCAGTATCCCGACCGACGAGGTCGCGCGATTCCAGACCAGCGTGCATGGGCAAAAGCTGAGCGCGGGCGACCAACGGGTGGCCACGTGCACCAGTTGTCACGGCGTGCATCCTATTCTGGCCGTGACCGACAGCCGGTCGCCGGTCTTTCCCAGCAGCGTGCCCGCGACCTGCGCGCGCTGCCACGCCGATGCCGCCTACATGAAGCCCTACGGCATCCCGATCACGCAGTACGCGGAGTACAAGACCAGCGTGCACGGCGAGGCGCTGCTCGGGCGGGGCAGCAAGCAGGCGCCCGCCTGCAACGACTGCCACGGCAACCACGGCGCGGTACCGCCGGGTGTCGACTCGGTGGCCAACGTCTGCGCGCAGTGCCACGGTTCGCAGCGGGACCTGTTCACCCGCAGCCCGCACAGGGCCGCCTTTGAGAGGATGGGCCTGCCGCAGTGCACGGCATGCCACGGCAACCACCAGATCATCAGGCCCTCCGATGAGATGGTCGGTACAAGCCCCCCGGCGGTGTGCGCCCAGTGCCACGAGGCAGACAGCAAAGGCGGGGTGGCCGCGAAGATCATTCGCACGGCGCTGGAGGACCTCAAGCAGAGCACGGCGGCCGCTGGGGAGCTCGTCGCCCGCGCCGAGAACGCGGGCATGGACATGAGCGACGCCAAGCTCCCCCTGAGCGACGCGCGGACGCAGCTCATCCTCGCGCGCAACCTGGTGCACGGCCTCTCGCCGCGCGAGGTACAGTCCGCCACCTCCGAGGGCGTCGGTCTCAGCCTCAAGGCCGCCGACCTGGGTCGGGCCGGGCTGGCCGAGATCGGGTTCAGGCAACGAGGCCTGGTGGTTGCGCTCGCGGTCATCGCCGTGCTATCGTTGGCTCTCTACCTCAAGACCAGAACCACACCAGGACCGTGACAGGGCACGCAGGCTCGCTGGTCAGACATTGATTCTGCAGTGCGCGGCTGCCGCGCAGACTGGAGGCTGACGATGCAACGGTTCCGCCGCCGGGTGGCCGTCTTCGTGATGATCGTGGTTGTGGTGACGCTCGCCTTTGCCGCGTCGCCTCCGGGAGGGGCGCTCAGACCGGCTGATGCCCAGGCACAGCCCACGATCAGGGCTGCCGGGCTCTTCACGTTTCCAGGCGACTGGTCGAAGAGCCCTGAGGCCACAATCACCGTGTTCTCTCCTGGCCAGATCTCGTGGCAGTTCCTCACCAGTGCATCGCATCAGGGCAGCAAGGAAGTCCTCAGTGGGGTCGCCTGCCAGACCTGCCACCAGGGTCAGGAGAAGGCCCTCGGCGAGAAACTCGTCAAGGCCGGGCGCATGGAACCCGACCCGGTCATCGGCAAGCGCGGTTCCGTTGACGTATCGGTCCGCGCCGCCTTCGACGACCAGTACCTCTACCTGCGGTTCGAGTGGCGGGCGCCGCGGCCTGGGGCCAGCCACCTGCTGTGGCGCTTCGACGGGACACGGTGGGTGGAGTGGGGAGGTGAGAAACCCACCGCCACCAAGGCGAACACCCCACCCAGCTACGAGGACCGGCTCGCGCTGATGCTAACCGAGCGCAACGTGCCGGCGGCTGACGGCGCGCAGACCGGGTTCAACCAGGCCGGGTGCTTCATCGCCTGTCACACCAGCATGGAGAACATGCCTGCCGATGTCGCGGGCGATCGGGTGCGGACCCACCCGTACTTTGGCGGCGTGCTCAGAGCCTCGGATATGCGCCACTACCTCCTCATCACCAGGACCGTGGCCGATGAGACCGGAGGGTGGGACAAGGTCAAGACGCCACCCGAGCTTGACCGGCTGAGGGCCGAGGGCTCTTTCCTCGACCTGTGGCAATGGCGGGCCTACCGGTCGAGCCCGGTTGGGTACGCCGGGGATGACTACGTGCTGGAGTACCGGCTCTCCGACGCGGGCCGGAGTCCCTTCACGACGCCGGCGCGCCCATCGTTCATGTACGACCAGGCCAGGATGGGGTTCAGGGCGATCCCGGAGGCCCGATTCACCGAGCTCCTGCCGCAACTCCCGCTGGTGATGGACCGCAACGCGGTGCCGCTTGATCCCGCGGTCCGGTTTGCGGCCGGAGATCTCCTCCCACGGAACATCCTGCGCACCCCGGACGGCAGCAGCGCGGACATCATGGCCAACGGGTCATGGGAGGGCGGCAGGTGGGTCGTCGAGCTTCGCCGCAAGCTCACCACCGGCAACCCTGAGGACAAGCCGTTCGGGTCCGGCCGGGTTGTCCGGTTCAGCCTTGCGCTGTTTGATGACCACGTGGGGAACCGATACCACCAGGTCTCGTTTGTGCAGACACTCGGGTTGGGGGAGAAGACCACCGCGACCGTCCGCGCGGTCCGGATCGGGCGGTAGCGCTTCCTCGCCGTCCTCCTTTGCGTGCGTCATGAGGGAGAGGCGGGGGGCTGCAGCCCCCGGCCTCTCGCCTGTCGTCTCGACGTCTGGCCGTGGTCGGGCCGTCGGCCTACTTCAGAGCATCCAGCGAGTTCAGCACCACCTGCCGCACGAAGCGCGGGTTGTGTACGCCCCAACTCCCATCGCCCTCGACCAGCCAGTAGTTCCAGCCCGCCCTAATGATCGGGTCGCTGGTGGCGAAGGACGGCCGACCTGCGGCGTCCCGCAGCTCGCCGATCTGCGTGGTGATCTTCCGGCCGGCGGGGAGGTGGATCGTGATGCCCTGCTGGCCAGCCACCTCAATGAGCTCCACTTTGCTGATGGTCGCGGGATCAACGGTGACGGTGTCCACGTAGGCGTAGACCTGCGCATCCCACACCCGGACGGTTCTGACCCGATCCTTGGCGGCCATGATCTTGCTCTCGATCGCTTCTTCCAGTTCGTGAATGAGGACCTTCGTGCCGCTCTGCACGCGGGCCGCGGCGTACTCCGGGCCGTGGCAGCGGGAGCAGACCGTCACCTCGACCTTGAACGTGTGCGGCGCCTTGCTCATCCGGAAATGACACGCCACGCACGAGTCGCCGATGAAGGTCGCATGGGGGGAGATGAAGTTGTTGCCGTAATCCACGAAGAAGACGTTCTTGCCCATGATGACGTCGGCCTGCGACGAGGTATGGGGTGCCGTATAGCGCCGCGGATCCTCCTGGTTCCAGACGATGGCACCGTTGCGCGAGTTGTGGCAGAGCATGCACTGGGCACCCAGCCCGACGCCGATGGCGCGGAATCCAGCAGGTAGCAGCGGCGTCGCGCCCGCCTGGCGCAACGTGAAGTCAGACTGGTGGCACGTCGTGCAGGTCTGCGGCCGGACGCTGAACCGGCTC
>JBKJJG010000236.1:0-1461 GCA_046598155.1 bacterium
CGCTGCGCGAGTTCCCCGGCACTATGATCGTGGCCACCCACGACCGCTACCTGCTGGAGCGGCTTGCGACACGCATTCTCACGGTCGAGGATCGCTGCATCGCCGACTTCGCCGGCACGTATCGCGAGATGCGCGAGCGCCGCACCAGGGAAGCAACGCAGCGGGCGCGGCGGCCGGAGCCGCGCGGGGGGAAGGCCGCGCGCAAGGGCGCGGCCGGCACGCAGCCGGCTGTGCCGACCTTCGACGAGGTGGCCGCGCAGATCTTTGCTGCCGAGCGCGATCGCGACGAGGCCGCCGGCTGGCTGGGCGACCCCGACCTCTACCGCGACCCCGAGAGGGCCAGGGCGATGCGACTGCGGTACGAGGAGGCGGAGCGCAGGTTGGAGGCGCTCTACGCGACGCTCGAGCTGGTTGAGGACACGGAGCGTCCGTTCGGACAGTAGCTGCTATCTGAACGCCATTGCTTGCCTGGCGTGTGGCCAGAGTATGACGGAGACGAGCTTCATGTCCTGGTGCTGTTGAGGCAAGGCGCACCCCTGTTTCTGTAGGAGGGTGTCCCAAGGCTAGTTGAAAATCGAGGGAGCAGCACCCAAGGTGGTGAATTGATCTGTTGGCAAGAACTACCCACCACGGGAAGGGGGCTGCTCCATGTCCAGGGTAGTGCGGATCGGGAAGGATCGCAAGATCGAGATGGTCAACCAGACAGTCCCCGCGGGGATGGACGACATCGACACGAAGGTGGCCCTGATCCAGGCGTTGATCCCGCTGGGGCTTCAGGCGGTCGCAGAGGTGCTCCACCAAGAGGTGACGGGGCTGGCCGGACCGCGCTATGCCCGGGAGGACGGCGCGCCGCACGTGATGCGATGGGGGCGGCAGCAAGGGTCGGTCTACCTGGCCGACCAGAAGCTGCCCATCCAGGTGCCGCGGGTCCGCAACCGGCAGGCGGCCACCGAGATCCCGTTGCAGACGTATGCGCGGCTCCAAGAGCCCCGGGCGGCGGACGAAGGCGTGCTGCGCCGGATTCTGTACGGGCTGAGCTGCCGGGACTATCGGGTAGCTGCCGAGGCGGTCCCCGAGGCCTTTGGGCTGAGCCGCTCGAGTATCTCCCGGCGCTACATCCGGGCGACGGCACGGAAGCTTCAGGCCCTGCAGGAGCGGCGGCTGGACCGCTACGACATCGTCGCCCTGGTCCTGGACGGTAAGCGATTTGCCGAGGACACGATGGTGATCGCGCTGGGGGTCACGCTGCGCGGGGAGAAGGTGCTCCTGGGCTTTGTGCAGACCGGCACAGAGAACGCCACGGCGTGTACGGCCTTCCTCCGGAGCCTCCTGGAGCGCGGCCTGCGGGTCGCCGAGGGCCTGCTGGTGGTGCTGGACGGCGGTAAGGGGCTGCGGCGCGCGGTCCGGGACGTGTTCGGGGAGCAGGCTCAGGTGCAACGATGCGTCTGGCATAAGCGCGAG
>JBKJJG010000263.1:0-3067 GCA_046598155.1 bacterium
CTGGCCGCCCCCGCCGCGCCCCGCAGGGCCTGAACGCCCCGGCGCCGAACATTCCCCGAGGGGAACGATCTCGTTGACGGGCGAATCCGCTTCCAAGCACATGGCTCAGGGCGAGGCTCACCTCGAGGCCGGCGAGTGGCCCGAGGCCGAGGCCGCCTTTCGCCGCGCCGTGGAGGCCGACCCATCCTCTGCGGCGGCGCTCAGTAAGCTGGGCGTGGCGATCGCGCACCAGCGCCGTCTGGAAGAGGCAGAGCAGGCGTTCGCCCGTGCGGTCGCCGTGGACCCGCGGCACGCGCCCGCATGGAGCAACCTGGGCAACGCCTTCAGGGAGACCGGGCGACTGGAGCAGGCGCTGGAAGCCTACCAGCGGGCGGTCGCGCTGGACCCCGACTACTGGATCGCCCACCAGAACCTCGGGGGACTCTACAAGCAGATGGGTCGCACCGGCGAGGCGATCGCTTCGCTGCGGCGGGCCACGCGGCTGTCGGCAAGCAAGGCACTACGCGGCTCTCGGCACGCTGGGGGGCGCCGGATCGGTTGCGGCGGCGCCTCGGCCGCGGCGCTGATCCTGGTGGCCGCCGGCGCGCTTCTGCTCTAGGCCCGTCTAGCCCGGCCTACCCGTTCTCCACGCCGCCCCGCAGCCGCAGCACATGCATGAGGTCGCTGCGGGTCACGATTCCCGCCAGCTCGCCGCCCTCGTCGAGCACCAGCAGGCGACCTATTCCCGCCTGCATCATGCGCCCGAGCGCATCGTAGGCGGAGTCGTTCGACTGAACCGTCTTCAGTCGCTCGCGCGGCGTCATCACCTCGCGCACGACGACCTCGGCCCGCCGCTCGCTGGGCACCGCGGCCACGTCCTGCAGCGTCACGATTCCCACCAGGTGATCGCCGTATACGACCGGAAACCCGCCGTGCTTGTGCGGGAGGAAATGGTCGGAGATGGCACGCTCCACGGTGAGGGACGGCTCTATGGTGTGGAGATCGCGCGTCATGATATCGCCCACCCGTACGTCGCTCAGACCCTGGCGCAGCACTACCTGTTGGTAGGACGACTGCGCCCCGGTATCAAGGAACCATCCGATGAGCACAAGCCACAGCCCCGTGATGAGGCTGCGCGAGAGCACGACCAGCCCGGCGCCGATGAACAACACTGCGACCACCTGCCCGGTGCGGGCCGCGATGCGGGTCGCCCTGGGAAGACTGTTCGATCTGTGCCACAGCAGGGCGCGCAGGACACGCCCACCGTCGAGCGGGAACCCCGGGACCATGTTGAAGACGCCCAGCATCAGGTTGACCACTACCAGGTACCGAATGATGGCGCCCAGCGCCCGGTCGCCGAGGACCGGCGAGACGGCGTAGAACGCCGCGGCCAGCGCCAGGCTCGTCAGTGGGCCGGCGATCGCCACCAGAAACTCAGCCCGGGGCGAGGGCGGCTCCTCGGCAACCTGCGCCACGCCCCCGAAGAGGAAGAGCATGATGGCGTGCGTCCGCATGCCGAAGCGACGCGCGGTCAGCGCGTGGCCGAACTCGTGGGCCAGTACCGAGGCGAACAACAGCACCGCCGAGGCGATGCCCATGGCCCAGTAGGTGTTTGCGTCGAAGCCCGGGGACTGCTGTGGGTAGTACGATCCGGCGAGGGACCACGCCACAAGCCAGACCGCGATGAACCAGGTGTAGTTTATGGTAACGGGGATGCCGAGCAAGGTTCCCAACCGCAGCGCACCGCGCATCACGCACCTCCTGTGGACATGATACCGGGAATACCCTAACCTGGGGAGCGGTTGTCGAATCTGGCGGCCTGGAGCACCAGGGTGCCACAGATTCGCGAGGAGGAGCACAGAATGGCCAAGCCCGTGGCAGTAACCGAGCAGACGTTTGACGCGGAAGTCCTGAAATCCGACCTGCCCGTCCTGGTGGACTTCTGGGCGGAGTGGTGCGGCCCGTGCCGCATGGTGGCGCCCATAGTGGAGGAACTGGCCGCCGAGTACGCAGGGCGAGTCAAGGTCACCAAGGTGGACGTGGACAGCAACCAGAACCTGGCCATACGCTACAAGATCATGGGCATTCCCACCCTTGGGGTCTTCAAGGGTGGAGAGATGATCGAGCGGATCGTGGGCTTCATGCCCAAGCCCGAACTGAAGCGGCGGCTCGAGGGGTCCCTGGGGGCCGATCCCAAGAAGAGCAGCTAGGTCCTCTGGCCCTGCAGCCAGCGCTCGACGTCAATCGCGGCCATGCAGCCAAACCCCGCGGCGGTGATCGCCTTCCGGTACGTGGGGTCGTGCACGTCGCCTGCGGCGAAAACCCCCTCGACGCTCGTGAGTGACCGTTCCCGTAGCCTGATATAGCCGGCCTCGTCGAGGTTGAGCTGTCCTCTAAAGAGGGCCGTGTTTGGCTCGTGGCCGATCGCGACAAACACGCCGTCGGCCGCCATCTCGATTCGCTCGGACGTTTTCACGTTTCGGAGACGCACGCCGGTCACCGCGTCGTTGCCCAGGATCTCCTCGACCACGCTGTTCCAGACGAAGGCGATCTTGGGATGGGCCGCGGCGCGGCCCTGCATTACCTTGCTGGCCCGCAGCTCGTCCCGGCGGTGCACCAAGGAGACCGACCGGGCCATGTTGGCCAGGTAGATGGCCCCTTCCACGGCCGAGTCGCCCCCGCCGATCACGAGAACGTCCCGGTTGCGGAAGAAGAAGCCGTCGCAGACGGCGCAGATGGAGACCCCTCGGCCCATCAGGCGCGACTCCCCCGGCGCCCCGAGCAGCTTCGCCGAAGCGCCGGTGGCCACTATGACGGCCCGGGCCTCGAACCGCTGGCCTGACCCTACCGTGATACCGAACGGCCGCCGGCCGAACTCCACCTCGGTCGCGTCCTCTGAAACGAACTCGGCCCCTACCCGCTCGGCCTGCTTCCGCATCGTCTTCATCAGCGCGGGCCCCAGTATGCCTTTCGCGAACCCAGGGTAGTTCTCCACGATCGTGGTCGTCGTAAGCTGCCCGCCGGCTACGGACCCCTCGATGACGAGCGGCGCCAGGTTGGCGCGGGTAGAGTAGATCGCGGCGGTAAG